>DATKKM010000053.1:0-83875 GCA_035542855.1 Dehalococcoidia bacterium | reverse complement strand
GGCGAAGAAGGCGATGAAGACGCAGATGCTGGCCACCGCGCTCAGCGCGTAGAGGATCAGCAGATGGGGGATCGCCAGAAGCACCCGGAAGAAGAGGAGCAGGCGGGAGTGCTTCTCCTGGTACTCGATGTCGAAACGCAGCGGATAGCCGGAAGGCGCCGCGGCCACAGTTTCAGCGGACATGCGCCAGCCCCCTTTCGTTCGATGCGCGAGTTAGCTTTACTTAATGAACGCGAAACATCGCGGAAGGTTGTACCCGGTCCGCTCAGTCCAGGATGAACTTGGCGTTCTTGAGCGAGCTTTCCGGCCGGTACGTCAGCTCACCCGGCTCATCGCCGGAGTCCAGGTTGAACACCAGCGTCACCGTGATGCTGTCGCCCTTGTCCAGCGTCACGGGAGAACTCGCCCCGTCGAAACTCACGAACACCGGCTCTCGCCGGTCGCCGTCCTCCTCCCGCACCCGAAAGTCGTCCTGCTCGATGTTGATGTCCGTCGCGCGGAAGTTGGCGATGGACGCCTGGAAGAAGACGAGGCGCGAGTCCCGGTCGGCCTCCAGCAGGTTGCCCGGGAAGTCGTAGTCGTCGTCGGCGGCATACAGGCGAATCATCACGTTGTTGACTTCGATCGAAGCGGAACCGCTGCCCTGCTGCAGACTGACGTAACTGACGTGCTTCGTCTCCGCTTGCGAGAGCTGAATGTAGGCGGCTCCGATGCCCACGCTTACCAGCACCACCGCAGCTAGTCCACCAAGCGCTGAGACGCGAGCAGCGCCCTTCGACCCGGCCGTTGCCTCGGACGATAGGCTGAACGGTGGGAACTCGTCGCGCAGGGAGATCCAGTAGGCGAAGACGCGCACTGACCAGCGCAGCCAGCCGACGACGAAGTTGCGCAGCCCCTGCGGAAAGCGGCCGGTGAAGAGGATAGCGAACCAGCTGACCACCTCGCAGAAGGCGACGGCAAACCAGAGCACGAGCAGGCATACGACGTGCGGTATGACGGCCAGCGTCTTCCAGAAGAAGATCTGGCGGCGGGAGATGCGCTCCGGCCGGTCCGCCTCCAGCACGGCCATCCACTCGCCTTCGAAAGCCGGGTACTTATCACTGAGCAGCAGCAGGTAGGTGTAGGCGCGGAAGTTGAAGCGCATGATGGCCACGATAGCGCTGCCGATCCAGCCGACGGGGCGCCCTTTGCGGACCAGCGCGCTGAGCCAGTACGCGACGATCAGGCCGGACGTCACGCCACCGCTGACACCGCCAAGTACTGCCATGAAGAGCAGCAGCGGCAGCGCCAGGACCAGGCGGAAGAAAGTGCTGAGCCGCGACAGTTGCTCTGGCCCGTTGAACTCGAAGGAAACGGGGTAGGGCGGCGGGGGTGGCGGCGGCGCACCGCCTATCGCGTACCCGCCGCCGGGGCCGGTTGACGGTTGCGGGTTGAAGTCGTCAGACACGGGGCACCTCCCCTGCTAGACGGTTATACGCGCACCTGCGCCCACTCAACGACCGATCGCCAGATCAGCAGCCCGTCCTCGCCGCCCATCAGCCCCTCGCAGGCGCGCTCCGGGTGCGGCATCATGCCCAGCACGTTCCCGCGCTCGTTGACGATGCCGGCGATGTTGCGCTCGCTGCCGTTGGGGTTGGCCGCCGCTGTGACCTCGCCGTCCGCGGTGCAGTAGCGGAAGGCGACGCGGCCCTTCGCCTCGAGCTCGTCAAGCGTGGCCTCGTCGGCCACGTAGCGGCCTTCGCCGTGGGAGATGGGCACATGGATCACCTGGCCCGGCTGAAGGGCGCCGGTGCCCACCGTGTGCGCGTTCTCCGTGCGCAGGTGCACCCACTCGCAGCGGTACTGGAGCGAGTCGTTGCGCATCAGCGCGCCCGGCAGCAGGTGCGACTCGCACAGCACCTGGAAGCCGTTGCAGATGCCGACAACCGGCTTGCCCGCCTCGGCGTCGCGGACGACGGTCTCCATCACCGGCGAAAAGCGGGCGATTGCGCCTGTACGCAGGTAATCGCCGTAGGAGAAGCCGCCCGGCAGGACGATGGCATCGTAGCGGGAGAGGTCGGTCTCGCGGTGCCAGACAAGGTCGGCCTCCTGGCCGGCCAGCTGCAGGGAGTACTGGGAGTCGGTATCGCTCCAGGTCCCGGGGAAGACGATGACAGCGAAGCGCATGCACCTACAGCGTCGCGGGTCGCGGGTCGCGGGTCAAGGGGCGGGCGCGAAGTGACGCCGGCGAGCCCGGCTGCGGAGCGAGTGAACGGCAGCGAAGACGGCGGCCGACGCCGCGACGAAAGCCCCGAACACGAACCAGCCCGCAGACACGCCGCCATCGACCTGTGCCGCCGCGATATGCGAGTCGAGCAGATTGGCGAACACAGGGCTCGCCTGCCAGAGGCCGGTACCGTCGGACAGCAGCGCCGGGTGGTCGGAATTCCACGGATAGTAGCTCGCCGAGATCATCTCCCACGGCTCGCCACTGCCCTCGTCGGTGTAGACAGAGACGTGGTACGGCGTTTCGCCCTGCACTGTCAGCCCGTTCGCGTATGGGACGCCACCCGAATCCGAGTAGTAACCAGACTGCGCCAGGTCGCCCAGGTCAGACTCCGGGATGGCGACTTCCGAACCAAGGCCGCCGCCGGAGATCACGACCTTGCTCGGCGGCCCCTTCGCCTGGGCGACGGTCACGGCCAGCGAACCGGCCACAAGCACGAGCAGTACGGCAGCCACCCGGTACATGGTGTTCTCCGGAGCCATTTTACTCCCGCTGGCAAGCCTGAACCTCCGATTTACTTGACTTAACGCAACGAATCGGGCGCCTACGGCATCCAAACACTTGGGGCAGCCTTAACCGTGATGACCCGCAGTTTGAGACAGGGGTAGAAACATGCGACCTTCCTGGCAGATCGATCTCAAGTGGATGCTTGGCCTCCTGGCCTGCGCGCTCGTCGCGGTGGGAGGGGTACTGTTCTCACTGTCGCACGTGACGGAGCGCGAGACCGCGATCCCCGTGGCCAGCGCCCTCGTCTCGGCGGGCATCAACGACCGCGTCAGCGATGAGGAGTACGCACAGATCCAGGCCGCGGCTGCCAGCAGCCCAACGTCCAACATCACCCTGAGCCCGATCTCCCTGACTTTCCCCGGTGGCAACATAGCCGGCATGACCAAGGAGCAGGCGTCAGCGTACGTGGGCGCCAGCGTGGCGAACGTGATGTACGACAACGGCGCCGCCGCCGCGAAGTCGCTGATCGTCACGCCGCCGCCGGAGTCCCAGCAGTCAGCGGTGAAGCTGGGCCCGGTCGGGGCGCTGACGGCGTCCGACCACGATCTGTTCACAAAGCTCTTCGTCATCGTAGCCATCGTGGCGCTGTGCTTGCTGGGCTGCGTGGCGCTGCTAAGCCGAGGCTGGGGGCGTCTGGGAGCGCCGTCGTTCATCGTTGCGGTCGCGATCGCGCCGCTGGCCGTGGCCTGGAAGGCCGCCGGCAGCGCCGTTGGCACCGGCGACGCGGGTGAGAGCCTCTTCGTGCGGGCGGCGCGGGAGTCGTTCAACAACGCCTCCGGCGACCTGAGCACGGTGTTCCTGGCGATCGCCGCCTGCGCGGCCGGCGCCGTCGTCTTCAGCCTGCTGGGAAGCGCCCTCAGCATGATGGTCAGCAAGAGCGGCGGGACGGCCGCAGAACCCGCACTCGCACCGGCCGCTGCCGCCGCCGCTGCCCCCGCGCCTGCCGAGGCGCCGCAGTCCGGCGGCGTCACGTTCAAGGTGCGCCAGCCGAAAGTCCCGGAGTTGAAGCCGGGGATGGTGTCCGGCGTGCCGCAAGTCGCCAAGGACTCGTCGAAGCAGCAGGTGGCCTAGCAGGTCACGAGCGGGCGAACGACAGAAACTCCACCCGGTTGCCGCCGGGGTCTCGCGTGAAGAAGCGCGCCCGCCCTTCGATGGGGATCGCCTCCTCCAGCTCGTAGCCGGCGTCGGTCAGGCGGCGCCGCAGGCCGTCGAGATCGTCCACGAGGAAGGCGGGGTGCTGGCTGCTGGCGGCGGCGTCGAAGGTGGCGTTGGGATTGAAGAAGAGGTGGAGCTCCTGGTCGCCGCAGCGGTACCAGGCGCCGTGGCGGCCGGCGTCGGCAAGGGACTTCGGCCGGTCCATCTCCTCCATGCCAAGCAGGCTGTGATAGAAACGCCGCGCTTCGTCCTCCGCGATTAGCGGGATGTTCACCTGCACGTGCTGCAAGCCCACGACACTCATCGTTCGCCTCCTAGACGTTGAACAGTACGTTGATCACGTCGCCGTCCTGGACGACGTACGTCTTGCCTTCCTGGCGCAGTTGCCCTTTCTTGCGGGCCTCCCCATGCGAGCCGAGTTCCAGCAGCTTCTGCCAATCGATCACCTCGGCGCGGATGAAGCCGCGTTCGATGTCCGTGTGGATACGGCCGGCGGCCTGCAACGCCGTCCCGCCAACCGGCAGGCTCCAGGCGCGCGTGTCCTTCTCCCCGGCCGTGAAGAACGTGAGCAGCCCCAGCAGTTCGCGCGCCTGCTCCAGCACCACCTCGGTCCCGCCTGCCGGCGCGCCCAGGTCAAGGCGGAACTCTGCGGCCTCATCCGGCGAAAGCTCAGCCAGCTCGGCCTCCAGCTTGGCGCAGATGGCGGCGGCGCGCGTCTTCGGGCCGCCGTACTTCTCCTGCGCCTGCGCGGCGATCGCGGCCTGCTCGCTGACTTTGTCCTCGCCCACGTTGAGTAGAAGCAGCATCGGCTTCAGCGAAAGCAGCCCAAAGTTGCTGAGCGCGCGCAGGTCGTCCGGGTTGGTCAACTCGTTGCGCAGCGGCTTGTCCGCCTCCAGCACGCCCTTCACCCGCTGGAGCAGCGCGATCTCCCGCTCGCCGGCCTCGCGCTCGCCGGGGCGGCCGGAGCGCACGGTGATGTCCAGCTTCTCGAGCCGCCGCTCCACCACGCCGAGATCGAACAGCATCAGCTCAGCGTCGAACTCTGTGATGTCGCGGCCTGGGTCGACGCTGCCGGAGGGATGCGGGACGTCCGGCCGGTCAAAGGCTCGGACGACATGCAGCAGGGCGTCGGCGCGGGCCAGCGTCTCGCCGGCGGGGCCGGAGGGGGCCGCGCCGCGCTGGAAGAGCGCCGGCAGGTCGTGCAGAAAGACCTCGATCGGGGTGATCTTCTTCGCTTTCACCAGCGCCGCCAGCCTGTAGAGGCGGTCGTCCGGCAACTTGACGGCGCCCACGCTCTCGCCGCGCCCGTCGGCGGACGCGCTGCCGTGACCGCCGGTGAGTGCTTTGAAGACGGTGGTCTTGCCCGATTGCGGCAGGCCAACGATCGCCAGGTCCATCGTGGCCAGCGTATCATCCCGCACCCCCGGCGCCACAGCGTTCACACAGGTGCCGTACAATTCTAGGTCGTGACGTCAGACGGGCTGTTGGGCGAAACCGCGCTGGTGACAACAACCGGGCTGACTAAGCGCTATCCCGGTGTCACCGCGCTTGATTCGCTGACCATTGAAATCGCGCCCGGGATCATTGGGCTGGTCGGCCCGAACGGCTCGGGCAAGAGCACGTTCATCAAGATCCTGCTGGGCCTGCTGGCTCCCACGAGCGGTTCCGCGACACTCCTGGGCTTCGACGTGGCGCGGCAGGGCGCCGAGCTCCGCCAGTACGTCGGCTACATGCCGGAGCATGATTGCCTGCCACTGGACATCTCGGCGACGGAATTCGTGGTGCACATGGCCCAGATCAGCGGCCTGCCGCACACCGCCGCGCGCGAGCGGGCGGCCGAGACGCTGCGCCAGGTGGGCCTCTTCGAGGAGCGCTACCGCCCGATGCGCGAGTACTCCACCGGCATGAAGCAGCGTGTGAAGCTGGCGCAGGCCCTGGTGCACGACCCGCGCCTGATGCTGCTGGACGAGCCGACTTCCGGGCTGGACCCGGCCGGCCGCGACGAGATGCTGGACCTGGTGGAGCGCGTGGGCCGGGAGTTCGGGATCGCCATCGTCATGTCGTCGCACCTGCTGGGCGAGATCGAGAGGGTGTGCGATCACCTGATCCAGATCGACTCCGGCCGCCTTGTGCGCTATTCCCCGATCGCCGCCCTCACCGACATCACGAGCCTGCTGGCGGTGGAAGTGGAGGGCGATATCGCCCCCCTGGCGGAGCGTCTCCGGCAAGCGGGCTTCACGCTGGCACAGGACGGCCGGACGCTGCATGTGCGCGCCGACGACGATCGCGTGTATGACGTCATCCGCGACGCCGTAGTTGACCTGGGCGTTGGGTTGGTGCGGCTGCAGCGGCAGCGGCGGCGGCTGGAGGAGATCTTCGGCCAGAAGGCGGCCGCCGATGCTTAACCGGGCCGCCGGCAACATCTACGACCTGGGGTACCGCAGGTACGAAGGGCAGCGCCTGGGCCGCCGCCACGCTGTGTGGGTGCTCTGGCTGCACCGGCTGCGTGGCTGCTTCGGGCTGGGCAGGCCGGCATCCAGCAAGATCTTCCCCATTGGCCTGGCCGTCATCACCCTCATACCAGCCGTGGTGCAGCTGGGCGTAGGCGCACTCGGCGCGAGGAACGCCGAAGTCATCCGCCCGGAGAACTACTACCGCTTCGTGGAAGTGGTCCTGGCGCTCTTCTGCGCGGTGGTGACGCCGGAGATGGTGAGCCGCGACATGCGCAGCGGCACGCTGGCCCTCTACTTCTCGCGCGCTCTGGAGCGGACGGACTACGCCATCGCCAACTTCGCCGCACTGGCCACGTCCATGTTCGCGCTCACGTTCGGGCCGCAGGCGACGCTGTTCATCGGCAACGGCCTGGTGGAGAGCGACCCGGCCTCCTACCTGAAAGACCACTGGCAGCAGGTGCCGGAGATCATCGGCAGCGCGCTCCTGCTCTCCTGCCTGGTGGCTGGCATCGGGCAGGCGATCGCCTCCTACACGCCCCGGCGGGCCTATTCGACGGTTGGCATCCTGGCCGTGTTCATCCTGAGCTCGGCGATCGGCGCAACGCTGCTCAGCGTGTCAGAGCAGGGGATCTGGCGGTACAGCCTGATGATCAGCCCGTTCCACGTGGTGGCCGGCTTCTCGTTCTGGTTCTTCGGGGCGTCGCCGGAGCCCCTCAGCCAGCTGGCCAGGGCGGACGTGCCGGGCGCCGTCTACGCGGCAGAAGCCGCGGTGGTAGCCGCCCTGAGCTTCCTCATCTTCCTGCGCCGCTGCCGGGGGATTAAGGCATGACGGACGCCACCCCTTCGCCGGCTGCACCCGCAGCGGCGGACATCGAGGTGATCGACGTCTCCCGCTGGTACGGCAACGTCGTCGCCGTCAACGGGATCTCGTTCTCCATCGGCGCGGGGATCACGGGCCTTCTGGGCCCCAACGGTGCCGGCAAGAGCACGCTGATCCACATGCTCTCCGGGTTCCTGCGCCCGTCCGCCGGCAGCGTGCGGGTCCTGGGCCAGCCCACCTGGGGCAACGAGCACGTCTATCGCCAGATCGGGCTGGTGGAAGCGCGTGAGGCCGTGTACCCGTTCCTCACCGGCCGGGAGTTCGTCGTCCTCAGCGCCAGGCTGCACGGCCTCCCCAGGCCGGAAAAGGCCGCGGCGCGCGCCATCGCCATCGCGGACCTGGAGAGCGTCCAGGACCGGCCCACCGGCGGCTACTCCAAGGGCATGAAGCAGCGCATCAAGATCGCCGCGGCGGTCGTCCACGACCCGCAGGTACTGCTGCTGGACGAGCCGTTCAGCGGCGCCGATCCCAGCCAGCGCCTGCGGATGATGGACATCCTGAAGGGCATGGCGCAGCAGGGAAAGACGATCCTCTTCTCATCGCACATCCTGGAGGAGGTGGAGCGCCTGGCGGAGAACGTGCTGGTGATCGTCGGAGGCAGGCTCGCCGCTTCCGGCGACTTCCACGCGATCCGCAAGCTGATGACGGACCGCCCGCACGTCTTCACCGTCCGCTCCAGCGACGACCGGCGCCTCGCGTCCGCCCTCATGAACGACCCGTCCGTCTCCGGCGTTGAGCTGGACTCTGGTGCGATGCGCGTGCGCACATCGGAGTTCGCGGCGTTCACCATGGCGGCGCCCCGAGTCGCCCGAGCGCAGGCCGTCACGCTGTTCGAGGTGCTGCCGGCGGACGAGTCGCTGGAGAGCGTGTTCGCGTACCTGGTGCGGCGATGAACCGCGACATCTTCTGGCTGACCATCCGCGAGCTGGCGGGCCGCCGGCGCCTGGCGCTGGTGGTGTTGCTCGGCGTCCTGCCTTCTCTTGTCTCAGTAGCCTACCGGCTCGGCGATCAGAACACGGCGGCGGCGCGCTGGACGGCGGACACGCTGCTGTACAACGTCATCATCACAATCTTCCTGCCGCTGGTGGCGCTGATCTTCGGGACATCGGCCCTGGGCAGCGAGGTGGAAGACGGCACGGCGATCTTCCTGCTTTCGAAGCCGGTGACGAGGGGCAGCGTGATCTCCGCGAAGCTGATGGCCGCGTGGGCGCTGACGGCGGTGTTCGTCGTGCCGGCCGCGGCGGTCTCCGGGGCGATCGCCATCTGGGGCACGCCGGAGCAGGGGATAATCACCGGGTTCGTGGTGGCGTGCGTTCTTGGCGCGCTGGCCTATGACTCGCTCTTCGTGATGCTCAGTGCCTTCACAACGCGGGCGCTGTTCGTCGGCCTGGCCTACGTCTTCATCTGGGAGGGAATCATCAACAGCATCTTCAGCGGGACGCGGTTCTTCAGCATCCGCCAGTGCTGCCTGGGGGTGGCTGCGCTGATCAGCAGTGCGTCGGAGGAGACGTTCTCGGCGAACCTCAGCGGGCTCGAGTCAATCGTGATCCTGGCCGTGGCCGTCGTGGTGCCGGTCTGGGCGGCGGTCCGCCTTCTGCGCATGTACCAGGTGGGCGAAAGCGGTTAGCGGCGGATTGACACGTCACCAGCCTGCCGTGATAATGACTGACTGGTCAGTATGTCCGACTGGAGGCACGCATGGTAACCGCGCCCACGTTCAACCCCTTCGCGCCCGGCTTCCTCTCTGATCCCTACCCCACATACCGCGCGCTGCTCCGCGAGAACCCCGTCTCCTGGGAGCCCATGATGGAGATGTGGATCTTCACCCGCTACGAGGACGTGGACGCCATCCTGACCCACCCCAACACCTCCGCCGACCGCCGCTCCGCGCGCAACCGCTTCGCCGAGATGGCCCGCCAGCAGGAGCAGAACTTCGGGCCGTTCAGCCGCGCCCCCACTATGCTCACCAGCGACCCGCCCGTGCACACGCGCCTGCGCAAGCTGGTGAGCAAGGCGTTCACGCCGCGCGCCGTGGAGGACCTGCGCCCGCGCATCCAGGAGATCGTTGACGGGCTGCTGGACGAGGCCGAGAAGCAGGGCTCCATGGACCTGGTGACGGCGCTGGCCTACCCGCTGCCCGTCATCGTCATCTCGGAGATGCTGGGCGTGCCGCCGGAAGACCGCGCGATGTTCAAGAAGTGGTCCGACGAAGTGGTCGCCACGCTGGGCGGCCCGTTCATCGGCCCCGACGTCCTGGAACGCGCCCGCCTGGCGATCGACGGGCTCGCCGACTACCTGGTCCCGATCATCCGCGAACGCCGCCAGCACCCGCGGGCGGACCTCATCTCGGCGCTGGTGGCGGCCGAGGAGCAGGGTCAGGTGCTGAGCGAGGACGAGATCTTCTCGACGGCGATCCTCTTGCTCATCGCCGGCAATGAGACGACGACGCACCTGATCGATAACGCGACCTATACGCTGCTGAAGCACCCGGACCAGCTGGCTGTCCTGCGCGAGAAGCCCGAGCTCATCGCCTCGGCGGTGGAGGAGCTGCTGCGCTTCATCGGGCCGGTGCAGCTGACTGGGCGCGTGATGAAGGAAGAGACCGTCATTGGGGGACAGCTGATGGAGCCGGGGCAAGTGGGCACCGTGCTCCTCGGCGCGGCCAACCACGACCCGGACAAGTGGGGACCCACGGCGGACGCGCTGGACATCACTCGCAACCCGACCGATCACCTGGCCCTGGGCGACGGCATTCACTTCTGCCTGGGCGCGCCGCTGGCCCGGGCGGAAGCCCAGATCGCCATCGGCAGCCTGGTCCGGCGCTTCCCGAAGCTGCGCATGGAGGTCGAGGAGCCGGAGTGGGGCGGCACGTTTATCATCCGGGGCGTGAAGCACCTGCCGCTAAGCTGGTAAGCCAGCGGCAAAGAAAAAAACCGCTCCGCGGGGTGGCGGAGCGGTTTTCGTTCAAAGCATCACAGGAAAACCTTGCCGGAGGCCTTCCTGTGACGAGCCCAAAAGGGAGGGTTTGGGACCATAACATAAGACGCCCTCCCTTTTGACCCGTTACAGGCCTGTCAGCCGTTCACGCAGTGTTCACCATGTCCCCTCAGCGCTCTACTGGCCCTTGCGGTCGGCAAAGCTTGGGTCGTTGTGATCGAACCAGCCCTCGGCCACCCAGTACTGGTTGCCGAACCACGGCCACGACGTGTCGTTCTTCGCGTACGGCCAGCGGATGCTACCGCCGCCCGGGCACGCGTAGTCGATGCGGGCGTGGGCTGCCGGCGCCTGCGGGTTGGTGACCCCCAGCATGTAGCGCTGGATGTCGTAACCGATCTGCTTGCGCTTCTCCAGGTCGAACTCGGCGCGGGACTTGTCCAGCATCTGGTCCAGGGTCGTGTCGGCGGCGCGGAAGGAGTTCTTGGGGCCGCCCGTCTTGAAGTACGGGTAGACCCAGTCGTCCAGGTCGATCCAGCCGTTGTCGTAGCCCCAGGTGAAGGCGCCCGTCTCGGCGTCCTCGCTGACCAACCCCTCGGCGATGCGGGAGTAAGGCACGGTCTGGAACTTGATGTCCTGGTCGATCCCCAGGTTGCGCTTAATCGTCTCCAGGTACGTCGGAGCGTAGCGGGAGATGTAAGCGGGCACGTCCGCGAACCAGATCTGCGGGATGTCCGGCTTGCCTGCGGCCTCGAAGAGCTGGCGTGCTTCCTGGATGTCCTTGTCGCGGTCCGCGCCGACACGGTAGCCGGGCAACGAGAGCAGCTCATCGTCCGGCAGCGCCCAGTACTTGATCGCGCTGTTGACCGGTCCCACCTTGATCCAGGCGCCGGAGCCGATGATGTCGACGATCTCCTGCCGGTCCGCAGCCAGGAACAGCGCCCGGCGCACACGCCAGTCGTCGAACGGCTTGGCATACAGCTTGAGGCGGGAGTTCAGCCAACCGGAGACCTGCTGGCGGGAGAACTTCAGCTCCGGGATCTCGTCCAGGATGTTGAGGATCCACTGCGGGTTGTCGATGAAGCCGGCGGAGTCGATCTCCTTGCGGCGGAAGAGCGATTCGACGGTGGCGTCGTTCAGGCCCTGGCCTGTGGCCTTGTAGCCGTCCAGGTAGGGGCGGCCCAGGCTCTTGTCGCCCCAGCCGAACCACTCCGGGTTGCGGATGGCCCGGTACTCGATGCCGAAGGTGAGTGAGTCCCACATGAACGGCCCGGTGCCGATCATGCGGTCGGACGGGGCGGGCGCGCGGTTCTTGTAGGAGTCAACGGAGTCCCACGGCGTGACGCCGTCCGGGCCGGGGCCCATGTCCACGATCTCCTTGGGGATGATCATGGCGTTGGTGTCCGCCATGAAGTGGTAGAAGGGCGCCGTCGGGGCCTTCGTGACGATCTTCAGGGTGTACTTGTCCACTGCCTCGATCGTCTCGATCGTTTCGTACTGGCTGGAGCGGTAGTAGTACGTATGCTGGTAGCTGTCGGGGTTGCGCTGGCGGTCATAGCTGTACTTGACGTCTTCGGCGGTCAGCTCGCGGCCGGCCAAGTCGGGGAAGTTGGCGCGGATCTTGTCGGTGTTGTGGAACTTAACGCCCTGGTTCAGGTGAACGATGTACGTCAACAGGTTCGGCGCCGGCTCAACCATCTCCGGAGCGTCCGTCGCCAGGTCCGGGAGGATGTTCTCCCAGGTCGGCTCTTCGTGGCTGGCGTAGCGGTAGAGCTTGCTGAACACGGCGGACTGGTTGGAGTACATCGGCCCGAACTGCGTCTGGTGCGGGTCGTAGCGGTCCAGCACCACGGCGTCGAAGCCGATGTAGGTGAGGAAGCCGCCGCGGGAGTCGGACGGCGCCGGCTCAAACGTCCTGCGGCCGTCGACGGGCTTCTCGAAGTCCAGGCACAGGTACTTTTCGCCGGGGGTGGCGTCCGGACCGCAGTAGAGGCCGCCGGTGGGAGTCGGCCCGCCGGAGGTGCCAGAAGGCGTCGACTCGCCGCCACAACCCACGACTGCGCCGAGGGCGAGGCCCGTGCCGGCGATGGCGGAACCCGAAATCAGGCGGCGGCGGGTGTAGCGTTTCCGCCAGAACTTGTCCCAGTAGTTACTCTCCTCAGGCATCTAGTGCGTGTCTCCTTTCCGGGTTCCGTGGGCGGCAGTTGTCAGCAAGTCATGTCACCGGTCTAGCCCAGGCGCAGGCGTGGGTCAAGCACGTCGCGCAGGGCGTCGCCGGCGAGGTTGAACCCGAGCACCGCGAGGGCGATGGCGCCGGCGGCCGCCAGCCCCGGGCCCGGGTGGTCCACGATGACGGGGTAGGCATCGCTCAGCATGATGCCCCAGGACGGCCCTTCGGGCAGCTTGTCGGGCGCAATGAAACCGAGCGTGGACTCGGCGAGAATGGCCACGCCGATCCCCGTCGAAAAGACGATGATGATCGAGGCCATGATGTTCGGAATGATGTAGTAGCGCATGGTTCGCAGGTCAGTGGCGCCGATCGTCCGCGCCGCCTCCACGTACTGCTGCTCGCGCGTGGCAAGCACGACGCTGCGCACGATGCGCTGCACGCTGGGTATGCCGACGAGGCCCAGGGCGATGGCGATAACGAAGAGGTTGGGTCCGCTGGTTAACGGGTTGATGGTGACTATCAAGATCAGCGCGATCAGGGGCGGAAACGACTGTAATGCGTCCATCAGGCGCTGGATCACCGTGTCCATCCATTTGCCGAAGTACCCGGACACCACGCCGATCCCCGCGCCCAGTGCCGTGGCCAGCACCAGCGCCCAAACGGCGACGAAGAGCGAGCGGCGGGCGCCGTTGACGATGCGGGCCCAGACATCGCGGCCGCTCTTGTCCGTGCCCAGCCAGTGGTTCGAGCTGGGCGACTCGAAGGAGCGGACACGGCCGCGTGCGTTGTAGAAGTTTTGCTCCGGGCTGTAGCGCTGCAGGATCGGCGAGCCGAGCTCAAAGCCAAGCGGGCGGTCCGGCAGCGAGGGCCAGCCGAAACTGGCCTTGGGAACGCCGATAGTGGCGAGCAGCAGGAAGCCGACGATGGCGAAACCGATGGCGCCCAGGGGCTTTTTGCGGATGAATTTCCAGATTCCGCGCCAGGCGGAACCGCGGCGGGGCGCCGCCGTCTCCGGCGCAGCCGGGGTTACCGCTGGGATCGCTGACTCTTGCGCCATCTAACTGTACCGGATCCGCGGGTCAAGCCAACCATAGGTAATGTCCACCAGCAGGTTGATGAATACCAGTGTTACAGCTACGACGATGACGATTCCCTGGATCACCGGGAAGTCCGGGTTCTGCGCGACGGCGAAGACCACGTAGTTGCCGATGCCGGGAATAGTGTAGATGCTCTCCAGAACGACGTTGCCGCTCACGATGCCGCCGAGGAGGATGCCGATCAGCGTCAGTACCGGGATCAGCGCGTTCTTGAGCGCGTGACGGACAATGATCGCGCGCTCCCTCAGTCCCTTGGACCAGGCGGTGCGCACGTAGTCCTGGCGCAGCACCTCCAGCATCTGGGATCGCAAGAAGCGCATGATCACCGCGCCCGTCCCAAGGCCTCCGATAAGCGCTGGCGCCAGCATCGCCTTTATGTTCTTTGCCGGATCAGACGTCAGACTCGCGTAGTCTGAATGGGGCCCAAACCAGTCCGATAAGGTGCCGCCTCCGTAGCGGGCCGTGAGGACGATCGTGATGATCGCAACCACGAACACCGGTATACCCAGGAAGAAGATCGAGAAGAAGCGCAGGAAGTAGTCGATCCAGGAATCCTGCCGCACGGCCGAAATGATGCCGACAGGCGTGGCGATGACGATGGCGACGATGATCTGTAGGATGCCCAGCTCAATGGTGGGGCCGGCGCGGTCCTTGATCTCACCTAGCACTGCGTTCTGGCTTTTGAAAGAGTGCCCGAGGTCGCCCTGGATGAGTCCCGTCATGTAGTCCCAGTACTGTTTGGGGAGAGACGTGTCCAGCCCCAGCTGCGCCCTCACAATCTTCCTGCACTCTTCGGCGCCGGCCTGGCCGTTACCGGCCTGGCCGCCAATGCAGGAGCCGGCCGCGCGGTTTACTACGGTGCTGGTGTCAATGCGAAGGGCCAGGAAGACAAAGGTGGCGACGAGAAAGATGACAAGGAAGTTCAGCAGGACGCGGCGAATGATATAGGCCTGCATCTTCCCCCCTAGCCGGCGCCCGCGGCGCAAGCAAAGCAAGCACGGGGCGCATGTGCGTGTCGCATCGTTTTGAGCATGCCGCCAACCCCCTGGGCGACGAGTGGCTAGAAAGTAGCATCGGCTATAGGCAATGTCAAGGTTCGCTCAATATGCGATACGTTGGCCGCGGCGGCCCGGACGCGCCACTTTCCACACCCCGCGCAACTATGTGCGAAAGTCCCATAGGGCGCTTGACAGGTTTACGCGCGTTACGTACATTAGTTACAGACGTCACAAAGTGTGGCGACGCCGAATCCGCCTTTGGCGGACCGGGGAAACCGAACTGGGGTGAGTCTCGCCAGGTGGTGAGTAGGGTAACCCTTCTACCCGAACCCGTCAGCTAACCTCGGAGGCGCATGGAAGGGCCAATCCGCCCAATGGCGGCATCGGCTCTTTTTTTGTTGCAACGGAGGTGGGGTCAGAGATGCAAATAGCACCGCCAAGAGCGTGCCCACGCTGCCAGGGTTCAATGCTCTTCGAAGAAGACTGGTACGGCGCCTACAGCACGTGCCTCTCCTGCGGATACGTCTACGAGTACGGCGCCACGGCGTCGATCGAGCTCGAGGCGGAGTCCAACGGTGAGCACCGGCAGCGCCGCCGCCAGCCTTCGCACGGCAAGCTCCGGCTCTAAGCCGCCAACCGCAGCGATCCCAACTGAGGGCGCCCGCGTGGTGTCCTCTTTTCTTTTTCCCTTTCCCGCCGCAGGGCTTGACAGCGTTCTCTCACGCGCTGTACTTTACCAGTTGGTTAAATACACATGGCACGCACAGTTTCGCCCGATCGCATCAGCACCACCTTCGCGGCCCTCGCCGACCCCACCCGGCGCGCCATCCTCGCGCGCCTTTCGGACGGTGAGGCCTCCGTCACTGAGCTGGCGGAGCCGTTCGCGATGAGCCTGCCCGCCGTCTCTAAGCACCTCAAGGTGCTGGAACGCGCCGGCCTCATCTCGCGCGGCCACGAAGCCCAGTGGCGCCCCAGCCGGCTACAGGCAGCCCCCCTGAAAGAAGTGGCCGACTGGGTGGAGAAGTACCGCCGTCACTGGGAGGCGCGCTTCGATCGCCTGGACGAGTACCTGCGCGAGCTACAAGGCAAGCAGAAGGAGGAGAACGATGACCAAGGCGACTAGCCCCGGCCTGGCGCTGACCCTGCCGTCCGACCGCGAGATCCAGATGACCCGCGTCTTCGATGCCCCGCGCGCGCTCGTCTTCGAGGCGTACGCCAAGGCTGAGCACATCCGCAACTGGTGGGGCCGCCGCGAGGACGAAATGCCCATCTGCGAGCTGGACTTCCGCCCTGGCGGCAAGTACCGCTTCGTCAACCGAGGGCCGGACGGCATCGAGCACGCCTTTCGCGGCGAGTACCGGGAGATCGTCTACCCGGAGCGCATCGTCTCGACGTTCGAGTACGAAGGGCTGCCGGGGCACATCTCCGTGGACACGCTGGTCCTCAGCGAGAAGGACGGCAAGACGACACTGACCGCGACCTCGTCCTTCGACTCGAAGGAGGACCGCGACGGCATGCTGCAGGCCGGCATGGAAAAGGGCGCCGCGGAGAGCTACGACCGCCTGACCGCGCTCGTGGCCTCGCTGCGCAGCGCGCACGCCGACGACGAGAAGAACGCGCTGGTCATCGAGCGCGTATTCGATGCGCCCCGGGAGCTGGTGTGGCGCGCCTGGACCGATCCGGAGCAGATGAAGCGCTGGTTCGGGCCGCGTCAGTTCACCATACCGTTCATCGAGATGGACTTCCGGGTGGGCGGCCGCCTTTTCTTTGCGATGCGGGGGCCGGACGGGAAGGATTACTGGAACCTCGGCTTCTTCCGGGAGATCGTGCCCATGGAACGGTTAACCTACACGGACTGCTTCGCGGACGAGGATGGCAACGTGGTATCCGCCACGCACTACGGCATGCCGGCGGAGGTCCCGCTGGAGATGAAGGTGACGGTCACGTTCGAGGACCTGGGCGGCAAGACGCGCATGGTCATGCGGCACGTCGGCATCCCTGTGGGCGAGCACAGTGAAGGCGCGAACCAGGGCTGGAGCGAGAGCTTCGACAAGCTGGCGGAAGCGCTGGCGGCCTAGCGGCCGCGCCGCGGAAGGAGGGCGTCCGGCGGGCAGGGCTGGACGCCCTCCTTCGTATCTGCGCCAGATACGGACAAACCCACGTATACTCGATATTAACTTCCATTTTCCGTCCAAACCCTTGCCGCCTTTCCCGATCAGTGCCATCCTACGTGCACGGATTTCGCGGGACCTCGGGGACTTCGCCCGTAATCCGTAAAGTAAAGGGAGGGACCTGGGGAGATGCTCTCGAACAGAGAGAGCGACGGCTCGTTCTCACCGCTGCAGCTGCACTATCTGAAGCGACTGAACCGGCTGCTCCGCCTGCGGGCTGACCAGCGGGGGCTGTTGAATGAGGATGGGGCGCGCCTGATTGACCGCGCGATCTACTCCACCTACTGCGACGCGGCCGACCTTGGTGTGACCGTGGAGGCGCAGAAGCTGTTGCAGCGCCACGCCGTATCGCTATCGAGCAAAGAGTAGCCCTTTCACTGGGCGCACCTGCGACGACTCGTGTGTCGCCCTGACGCAGGAGGGGCCTGCCGCGGCGACTGGTGTTGTTTCCGAACTGCTTCCGCGACCGAAGCCGCGGTTGTCCTGGTCCCGGCGGCTGTGCGCCCGGCGAAGGCTGGCTTGAGGACGAGCCCTTCGGCTCCCCTCAGGACGACAGGGGCTCGCGGCGGACGGGGTTGCTGAGCACGCCGATCCCGTCGATCTCCACTTCGACCACGTCGCCGTCCTCCAGCTTGGGGGGCTCGCCGGGGGTGCCGGTGAAAAGCAGGTCACCCGGCTCCAGCGTCATCACACGGGAGGCGAAGGCGATCATCGCGGCGAGCGAGTGGATGAGGTCGCTGGTGCTGCCGGACTGCGCTTCCGCGCCGTTGACGCGCGTGCGCAGGGCGATGCTCGCGGGGTCCAGGCCGGTGGCGACGAACGGACCGATCGGGGAGAAAGTGTCCGAGCCCTTGGCGCGCCACCACTGGATGTCGTCGCGCTGCCAGTGGCGGGCGCTGACGTCGTTCCCGCACGTGTAGCCGAAGACGTAGCCGAGCGCGTCCTCCGCTGAGACGTTGCGGCAGGCTCGTCCGATGACGGCGACGAGCTCGCCCTCGGCGTCCACGCGGCGGGCCTCCGCCGGCAGGACAATCGTGTCGCCCGGGCCAATTACTGAGGACGATGGCTTCAGGAAGAGCTGCGGGACGGCGGGGGCGTTGTCGTCCTTCAGCACGGTGCGGCCGCTGGGGACGTGCGACTGGTAGTTCACGGCGGCGGCCAGGATCTTGCGCGGATCGACAGGCGCCAGCAGTTTCACCTCGGCAAGGGGGATCGTCGCGCCGGCAGGCTTCGGGCCGGCGAAGAGGCCGCCGCTCAGGGGCTGGACGCGGTCGTCCTCCACAATGCCGAATGCGGTCTGCCCACGGTGTTCGAAACGGCAGTAGAGCATCGGCTAGAAGGGGATGAGGATGCGGCGGAAGCGCTCCAGGTAGCGCCCGTCCGGATCGCGCCAGAACATCTTGAGGCGGTCCTTCAGCCCCTCGAAGTCATCGAGCTGCGATTCGTGCTTGGAGAGCGCCTCGAACTTCTTGTCCAGCACGTCCGTGATGTCAACGTCGAAGTTGGTGTCGGAGGCCGTCCAGAGGTAGACCTCCTTGGCGCTGTACGGCTCCAGCCCTTCGTCCAGGAGCTCCGGGAAGGTCGGGCGGTTGCGGGCCATGGGATAGACGGCGTCGAGCGTCATCTCGCCAACGGCGCGGTGGTCGGGGTGATTGATGAACATGTTGCGCACGATCTGGTTGGGATCGTGGCTGAAGACGGCGTATGGCTTGATGGTGCGGATCACGCGGACAATGTCGCGCATGATGGCCGGGCTGTAGGTGACCTCGCCGTCTGTGTAGTTGAGGAACTGGACCGAGTTGGCGCCAACGACCTCGCAGGCGGCGCGCTGCTCCTTGTTGCGGAGGGGGACCAGTACGTCCTTCGTCATCTTCGGGTCTTCGCTGCCCTTGGAGCCGTCCGTGACGATGCAGTAGTGCATCTCCCAGCCCTTCTGCGTCCAGAGGTAAGACGTCCCGGCCGCCCCGAACTCGGAGTCGTCCGGGTGAGCGGAGATGATCAGGGCTTTCCTGGGGCCTTCTTCTTCGGGCATAGGCTCTCTCACGTCTTCCAGACCGGCTGGCATCGTATTGCTCGTTCGCCGCTCGCGCTGTGAGCGGGCTCACTTTTCGTTAGCGTTGCGTCGGATTGTAGCGATGCCACGCGCGTATTGACAACCGAACATATGGTTCTCTATGGTGAGAGCGGGCGAACATAGGTTCGCTTGCCGTTCAGAAGGTGATCCTTCGGGAGCCTCAGGATGAGCGGATTGGAGGACTCATGAAAGACATCTCGGCCAAGCAGCGCAGGATCTTCGAGTACATCCGTGACTTCATCGATGACCACGACTACCCGCCGAGCATCCGCCAGATACAGGAGGCGTGCTCGATCAGCTCGACGTCGGTGGTGGACTACAACCTGCGCATCCTGGAGCGGATGGGCTACATCCGCCGCGACCGGGAGGTCTCCCGCGCGATCGAGGTGACGCACGGCGGAGCGCGGCGCGGGCGCATCGTGCCGGTGCCGATCATCGGGACGATCGCCGCCGGCCAGCCGATCCCGGTGCCCTCCGCTGACACCTGGCAGGCCGACCCGTCCGACAGCATCGAGGTCTCGCCCGATATGCTTGGCAACCGCGAGAACGTTTACGCACTGCGTGTGAAGGGCACTTCGATGATCGACGCGCTGGTCAACGACGGCGACGTTGTGCTGCTGGAGGCGACGACCAACGCCAAGGACGGAGAGATGGTGGCGGCCTGGCTCAAGAAGGAGCAGGAGGCCACCCTCAAGAAGATCTTCCGCGAGGGCGACAGGATACGCCTGCAGCCCGCCAACTCGACGATGGACCCGATCTACACGGATGCCGGCAACGTTGAGGTGCAGGGCAAGGTTATCGCGGCCTTCCGGGGCATGTAAGACAGCGGGTTGCCCGCGGCGCAGCGGATAAGCGCATTGCGGCGGGCCCCCTCGTAGCAGCGGGGCTTCAGCTCCGCCTCCGTTGGCCTTCCCGGCGAGAGTGGCTCGTCCGGATGTCGTTTTGGAGGCCTGAAGGCCTCCGCTCTTTCGGATGCCGGGCACACGGCCCTGACCTGTAGGGGCGAGCGGCGCTCGCCCTGAAGGGCGACGTGTGAGGGCTGGTTACCGAATCAGAGCCTGGGGTGTCCCCCACCTCCTGTCGGGCGGGCGGCGCGGCCACCCAGCGTGCCGGCGGAACACCCAGGTGGAGCGCGGAAGCGTTGTGCCATTTCGTTACATGAGCGAAACGCCTAACAGGTATAATGCGTGTGCCGCAGCCGCTGCGGCGCCAGACACGAAAGGTCTCCCTTGGACGACCCCATCCTGCAGGTCCAGGACATCCGAGCCGAGTTCGCAACGCCGGACGGGATCGTAAGAGCCGTTAACGACGTTTCGTTTTCGCTTGGGCGCGGGCGCACGCTCGTGCTCACGGGGGAGAGCGGCTCCGGCAAGTCGACGATCGCCCTCGCCATCATGGGCCTGCTGCCTTCGCCTGCCGGGAGGATCACCGCCGGCCACGTCCTGCTGGAAGGGCGCGATCTGCTCGCGCTACAGCCGGACGAGATGCGGCTCCTGCGCGGCAAGGAGATCGCGATCGTCTTCCAGGACCCCTCCAGCAGCCTGAACCCCGTTCTCTCCGTCGGCCAGCAGGTCGAGGAGATCATCACCAACCACCTCGCCGTCTCCAAGCGCGAGGCCCGCAGGCAGGCAATCGACGTCCTGCGCCGTATCGGGCTGCCCGACCCGGCCGATGTGGTCAAACGCTACCCGTTCCAGCTCTCCGGCGGTATGGCGCAGCGGGTGATGATCGCCATCGCCACCGCGCTTCAGCCCTCCGTCCTGATCCTGGACGAACCCACCTCAGCGCTGGACGTGACGGTGCAGGCTGCGATCCTGGATGACCTGCAGAAGCTGCAGCGGGAGCAGGAGACGTCGATCCTGCTGATCACCCACGACCTCGGCGTCGTCGCGCAGATGGCGGACGACGTGGCGGTGATGTACGCCGGCCACATCGCGGAGTACGGCACCGCGCAGGAGGTCTTCGCGCGGCCGCGTCACCCGTACACCTGGTCTCTGCTGCAGAGCCGACCGCGCTGGGACAAGGACCGCGAGGAGCTGGGACGCCTGCTGGCAATCCGCGGCAATCCGCCCTCGCTGATCGACCTGCCGGACGAGTGCCCGTTCCTGCCGCGCTGCCCCAAGGCGACGAGCATCTGCCGGATAGAGCCGGCGCCGCGGCTGACGCCGGTGGAGGGAGACGGCCACCTCACCGCGTGCTATAACCCGATGTACCTGGACGATGACCAAGCGTAACGATCACATTCGCGGCCTCTGGAACCGCCTGCGCAACCTCGGGCGCAAGGTGGAGGAGGAGATATACGACTTCACGGAGGAGGACGCGGAGAGCGAGGCCGAGGTGCGCGGACGCAACACGCTGATCGCGCTGATCAATTCGTTCTTCACGATCTGGAAGGCGAACGAGGCCTCCGCCGCCGAGCGCACGCTGGGCATCGCCGGCTTCGGCGGGCTGATCTGGCTGCTCTTCGTAGACCGCGGCATCGGGTTCAAGAAGACGCCGCTGCGGGTGTTGGCGGGGGCCTTCGCGGTGATCTGGTTCGTGCCGGGGCTCATCGCCGCCACCTGGATGCTCTTCGCCAACCTGGGCGCGAGCAACCTCAAGCGCTGGCGCTCCTGGCCGCTGCTGGCCGTCTACGCGATGAGCGGCCTCATCGGCTTCCGCGGCCTCTTCAGCGAGCTAGCCCGCCAGGAGCTGCGCCCGCTGCCGCAACGCGAGCCGTCCGAAAAGCGCGCTGCGTGACTTAGCCGCAGACTTTCGCAGATCAACCGCAGAACTGTTCGTGTAGGGGCGAGCGGCGCTCGCCCAGGCGGCCGGTGTGGCGTGCGCAGTTGCGCGGGCCGGGCGAACGCCATTCGCCCCCACGACATCGCGCCCCAGATTTGCGCAGGTTGCGGGTAGTAGAAATCGCACCGACGCCAGCGCGACAATGCGCCCATGAGGGGTGAGCGCCGCACCGCCCTGACGCCGCGCGAGCGAGAGGTGCTCGCGCTGATCCATATCGGCCTGACGAACGAGGAGATCGCCGCGCGGCTGGGCATCTCGCCGGACACCGCGAAGTTCCACGTCTCGCAGATACTGGCCAAGCTCGGCGTGGCAACGCGGGAGGAAGCGTCGGCGCTGGCCATGCCCGAGGAGGGCGGCTGGTGGCGGCAGCTGGGCGCGTGGGGGCTGGCGGCGAAGCTGGCCCTGGCGGCAGGGGCGGCCGCGGCAGTGGCCGGAGTCGTGGTCCTGGCCTGGGCCGTTTCTACGACGGGGCCAGGCGGCGCCGGCGCGGATCACACCCCCGGCGCGAGTCCGACCCCTTCGCCATTCGAATCGCCGTTTGGCGCCATCGCCTGGGTGGATTCGACGCCAGCGCCGTACGCAGCCAGCCCAGCAGCGACGCCAACCGTCGACCCGCTGATCCTGGCCACGCCCGAGTGTCGCGGCGACCAGCTCGCAGGCGTGTACACGGGCAGCCGGTTCGCGGGCGGCTACACCTTCGTCGAATTCGTGATCGCCAACGTCTCGGCTGCACCGTGTCGTCTTTCTGGAAGCGCGGCCTCGTTCCAGTACCTGGGCGCCGCCGGCGACGTGCTTGTGACGGGGCAACAAGCGGAGTGCTCGCCCCTGGAGTGCGCGCCGGCGCTGCTGGCCGCCGGCGGCTCAATCGGCTCCACGGGCCAAGAGGACCCGGCGGCGCGCGCGCTCTTCAGCATCCGCGGGTTCGACCCGGCGCCAGGCGCCTGTGAGGGCAGCGGAGCGGTCTCGGAGATCCGGCTGACGATGCCTGGGGGAGGCGCCTTCACCATACCCGAGGAGGAGAGCGGCAAGTGCCTGGGCCCGGACCTCGGGCCGTTCGTTCCAGAAGAGCAGACGATCCACCCGCCGCCGCCAAGGGTCGCGCTCATCACGTCTGCCCAGCTTCCTGCGAAGACGGCCGCGGGCCAGGAGCTGAACTTCGCGGTGGAGATCACCAACGTGTCCGACAGCCCATTCTCCTTCGGCGACGTGTGCCCCAACTACATCCTGATCGTCGGCAACAAGGCCGTGTACGATACGCACGCCCTGAACTGCCGGCCGGCGGGGACAATCGCCGTGGGCGGCCACGCGCTGTTCGCGATGCAGGTCGCCGTTCCCGCAGACCTGGCGCCCGGAGCCTACGACATCGATTGGACGCTTGACGCGCCCTACGCGCAGCCGGACAGGCAGGCCTTCTCAGAGATCGAGGTCGTAACGCCGTAGGCCCAGCCCAGCCCCGGGCGACCTGAAAGTCACCCCCCTACGTTGCGCGGCGTCTGGGCGAACGCCATTCGCCCTTACGCGAACGGTCGCATTCGTTTATCCGTTCCGGCGCAGCCATTCGTTGACAGCCCCTCGCGTGCTAGTATCGACCTCGCATCCCCACTAGAGAGGCGAATACACGCATGGCGAAGGACAAGCGATATCGGATTGCGGTGCTACCCGGCGATGGGACCGGGCCGGAGGTGGTCCGCGAAGGGCTGAAGGTGCTCGATGCCGCACAGGCGAAGTTCGGCTTCAAGCTGGAGCTGGAGCACTACGACCTCGGCGGCGAGCGCTACATGTCGACGGGCGACATCCTGCCGGACAGCGTGCTGGCGGAGCTGCGCGGCTTCGACGCGATCTACCTCGGCGCCATCGGCCACCCGGACGTGCAGCCCGGCATCCTGGAGAAGGGCCTCCTCCTCCGCCTGCGCTTCGAGTTGGACCAGTACATCAACCTGCGCCCGGTAAAGCTGTACGCCGGTGTCGATTGCCCGCTGAAGGACAAGGGCCCCGCCGATATCGACTTCGTGGTCATCCGCGAGAACACGGAGGGTCTGTACAGCGGCATGGGCGGCATCCAGTACAAGGGCACGCCGCACGAAGTCTCCACGCAAATCCACATGACCACGCGCTTTGGCGCTGAGCGGGCGATCCGCTACGCCTTCGACCTCACCCGCAAGCGGAACAAGGACAAGCAGCTGCACCTCGTCGGCAAGACGAACGTGCTGACGTTCGTGCACGACACCTGGTGGCGCGCCTTCCACGAGGTGGGCGAGAAGGATTACCCGGACATCCGGCGCGAGTACGCCCACGTGGACGCGACGTGCATGTGGTTCGTCAAGAACCCGGAGTGGTTCGACGTCATCGTCGTCGAGAACATGTTCGGGGACGTGATCACGGACCTCGGCGCGATGATCCAGGGCGGGATGGGCATTGCCGCCGGCGGCAACATCAACCCGCAAGGCGTTTCGATGTTCGAGCCGATCGGCGGCAGCGCCCCGAAGTACACCGGCCAGAATGTGATCTGCCCGCTGGCCGCGATCGAGGCCGGGCGCATGATGCTGGAGCACCTGGGCGAGGCCGAGGCGGGCGCGGCGATCCAGGCCGCGGTTGAGAAGTCGCTGAGCTCGGGCAAGATCAAGTCGCTCTCCGCCGGGAAGATGGGCATGGGCACGAGCGAAATCGGGGACTACGTTTCGAGCCTGGTGTGAGCGCCGTCACTGGCAAGACGCGCGGCGTCGCCTAGACTCCAGACATCGGTAGTGAAATTCCGGAAGGAGAGCACGATGGGACAGCGTAGCGCAGCACTCGCCGAGCAGTTCGAGCAGGCCGTGGCGGATTTCGCGAAGGAGATCGAAGCCTGCCCTGACGCGAAATGGAGCGCCACCACGGGAGAGGGGTGGTCGGTAGCGGCCACCGCGCAGCACGTGGCCGGCCAGTTCCCGCTGGAGATGGAGTTCATCACGGCCGGCGCCGAGGGCAGGCCGCTGCCCACCTACGATTGGGACTACGTCAACGGCAAAAACGACGGCCGCGCGGCGAAGGAGATGACCGTCACCAAGGAGCACGTGCTGAAGACGCTGCGCGATGGCAGCGCTTCGACGGCGGCTTACATCCGCGGCCTGAGCGATCAGCAGCTCGACAACAAGGCGCCACTGGCCCTGGCAAACGGCGCCGAGGTCACGACCGAGCAGCTGATCCTGGGCGGCGTCCTGATCGATCACGTGCGCGGGCACCTGAAAAGCATCCAGGCAGCGGGCTGAGCGCCGGTTGACAGCCCGGCGGACCGGGCCCATCATTAGCTCACTCAGATCGAGGGGGTCGTATGGGGGCAATCGCGTCTCGCATCGGCATCGCCGTCGCCTTGGCGGCATTCCTCGCGCTGGTGTTTGTCGGCCGCGAGGGCGCCCAGGCGACGGCGTTTGACCCGGTCATCGCGGCCTCGGTCACCGACCCCACGCCTGGCGGTGTCTCTGACATCGACCTCCAGCTCTCGATTCCGGCGCCGGACTACAACTTCGACGCGATCATCACGTTCATTCCCGCGGGCTTCCACATCGCCGCGGACGCCGATGTGCCCGACGGAGCGCTGGCCGGGCGGCTCAACGCGCAGTCCACGCTCGGTCTCTTCAACAACGGCTGCAACACGGCGCTCCCGGTCACGTTCGACCTGCTGGAGGCGAGCACCGACACCAACAGCACGATCCCGCTCTACTCCGGAGGCGCCGACTACAACGGCGACGGCGTGGTGGAGAACGTCAAACGCTACCCGGACTTCCTGACGCGCCTGACGCCGGGCCTGCAGCCGATCCAGCGGCTGTACGGCCAGCAGCTCGTCGCCGGGGTGCCAACGTACATCAACTTCGTGATCTTCCAGCCGGGCGCCGCGATCCCTCGCGTCCCCGCCCTCGATCCCAGCCTGGGCTACCCGACGATGGTGTTCCTCAACGACCCGGCTTCGCCGACCCTGCAGTCCAACATCAACGATTTCTGCACGCCGCTGGGCACTGACCTGGTGGACTTCGGGACCTCACGAGACAACCCATCGACCGCCGCGAACGAGGCGGGCAGCCAGCTGCTGCGCAACCCGGATGCGGCCGGCCAGTACAGCTTCGTGTCGTTCATCCGCAGCCAGTGGGACAGCGAGGGCGATGGCATCGAGAACAAGCTGGACCCCTGCCCTTACAGCGCCGATCCAAACTGGGATCCGCGCGCCTTCTCGCCGGCGGCGGACGCGGACGGCAACGGCATCCCGTCCTCCTGCGACGCGGCGGGCCAGGTGGGCACCGACGTTGACGGCGACGGCTTCTCCAACCGCCTGGACAACTGCCCGTTCATCTCCAACCCGGTGGACACGGACGGCGACATGGATGGGATCGGTGACGCCTGCGACCACTTCCCCGAAGACCCAACGGACGGCGGCACAGCGCAGCGTGAGGTGGCGTGCCTGCCGGCGACGGTGCAGATCGGCGCAGGGGGCCCGGCGGCCTCGCCTCCCGTCTGCCCGACAGGGGACGACCTGCCGGTGCCGCTGGCACTCTCAGCCGCCCCGCAGTCAGCGACGCTCGCGCGCGGTACAGTGAACTCGCTGTACGCGTCAGTCTTCGACCCGCTGGCCCAGACCGGGATGGCCGCGGTCACGGTCAACTTCCAGGTCAGCGGCGCGAACCAGGCGAGCGGCAGCTGCCTCACGGACAACTACGGCTCTTGCGTCTTCAACTACGCCGGCGCGAACTTGGGCGATGATGCGATCCTGGTGACGGCCACCGCCAACGGCCAGGACCTGACCGCAAACGCGACGGCCAGATGGGTCAACCCGCCGCCCAACGACAATTTCGCTGATGCGGCGACCATCGATGGCCTGCCATTCACCGGCGCGGCACAGACGGCCGCCTCTTCCTCCGAGGCCAACGAGCCGCACGACTGCGTATTCCTGGACAGTACCGTCTGGTTCAAGTTCGTGCCGGCGCAAGACGAATTCTTGCGCATAGAGGCCGGCGATGTGGATGTTTACGCGTTCGTGGGCCTGCTGGAGGGCACATTGCTGGGGAACCTGCAGACCATCGGCTGCGCCTACTCGATCCCGGCGTACGGCTATGACGCGCCGACGGCAGCCTCAGAGCCCCTCAACGAGGCTTACGTCTTCGCCAGTGTGCAGGCCGGCCACACTTATTTCATCCAGGTTGCCGGCGGGCCTCAGTTCTTCGATAGCGGCGGCAGCGTCCCTCTAACGGTGAAGCAGGGCCAGCGAGGCGATATCGACTGCGACAACACGGTCGACGCCGTCGATGTGCTCAACTTTCTGCGCGCCGAGGCCGGCCTCAGCGCTGCGGTCACCTGTTTCCGCGCCGGTGACTTCGACTGCAGCGGCAGCATCGACACCACAGACCTGCTAGACGTACTGAAGATCGCGAACGCAATGCCCGTGAACGCGCCGCCCTGCAACGTGCGGTTCAATTCCGAGGATTAGCGGCCGCTACTTCGCCTTCTTGTCGGGCTTCTTCGCAGGCGCCTTCTTGGCGGCCTTCGGCTTCGCGGGCTTCTTGCCGTTCGCCTCGGCGCGCAGGTGACGCTCGGCCTCGTACCAGTCGTGCTCGGGGTCGCCGTGCGGATAGCCGCGGGCTTCCCAGAGCTCGTAGGCCTTGCGGGCGATCGCTTCGCTATCGATGGCTGGCTTCTTGCGGGGCATAATCTGCATTCCTTATGTTAAAACGCCCGGCAAGGGGTTGTCGCCCTAGTCAAACACTACGGTCTTGTTACCGTAGACCACCACGCGGTTGCGCAGGTGCAGGTCAACGGCGCGGGCCAGTACCGTCTTCTCCAGGTCGCGGCCCTTGCGGATCAGGTCCGCCACTGAATCGCGGTGGCTGACGCGCACCACGTCCTGCTCGATGATCGGGCCCTGGTCCAGCTCTGGCGTCACGTAGTGGGCGGTAGCGCCGATGATCTTGACTCCGCGCTCGTGGGCGTTGTGGTAGGGCCGTGCGCCGGCGAAGGCCGGCAGGAACGAGTGGTGGATGTTGATGATCCGGCCTTCGTAGCGGGCCACGATATCCTCGCCCAGCACCTGCATGTAGCGCGCCAGCACCACGAGGTCCACCTCCGCCGCGTCCAGCAGCTCGATCGCCTTCGCCTCCTGGGCGGCCTTCGTCTCCGGCGTCACCGGCAGCTCGTGGAAGTCGATCCCGAAGTCCTTCGCCGTGGAGCGCAGGTCGTCGTGGTTGCTTACGATCAGCGGGATGCTGGCCCGGAACTCCCCCATGCGCCAGCGGGCGAGCAGGTCGTACAGGCAGTGGGGCAGCCTGGAAGCGAAGAGGGCGACGCGCGGGACGTAGTCGGAAAAGCGCAGGCTCCAGGCCATCCCGAACTCCTCGGCGAGCGGCGCGAACGCGTCCGCGATGCCCTCCCGCTCGATGCGGAAGCCGGCCAGCTCCCACTCCACGCGCTGGAGGAAGACGCCTTCTTCTTTGTCGGTGTGCTGGTCAGCGTGGATGATGTTGCCGTCGTTGCGGAAGAGGAAGTCGGAGACGGCGGCGACGAGGCCGCGCTGGTCGCGGCAGGAGATGAGCAGCGTGGCGGTGACGGGCGGCTCCGGCATGGTCATAGGGTCGAGGGTCGGGGGTTGGGGGTCAAGGGTTGGAGCGGCTACAGGATGTCTGTGCGGCGGCGCGATGCTTCCAGGCGCTGCAGGAAGGCCAGGCCCTTGCGGGTGTCGCTGGCGACGCGGGCGGGGTCGCAACTCTTGATGCGGTACTGGAACAGCCAGTAGCGCCACTCCGCCAGCTCCCCCAGCGATAGCCACTCCGGGTCTTCGATTCCGGCGGCGGCCCGGAACTCTGCGAGCATCTCTTCGCGCGGACGGCCGTAGATGCGGGCGAAGGCTTCGTCGTCGGCGTGCCCGTTCTCCCAGATGCGGGAGCCGCTGTGCTCCTTGCGCACCTCTTCCGAGACAGCGATCTTGAGCGCGCCTTCGATGCGGACGCCGTAGACGAAGTTGAGGTGCGCCTTGTACTTCGCGCCCAGCAGCTGCTGGAACTCCGCCTCGCTCAGTTCCAGTGGCAGGCGCTCCTCGAAGAGCAAAGCGTCCGCCTCTTCCTCCGGGACGAGGCCGCGGACTTCGTCCAGCAGGCGCTCGGCCAGCAAGATCCAGTCGAACGCCTCACCGCCGACCAGGTAGCGGTACTCGCGCTCGCCCACCGTCTCCGATGGCAGGGGCCAGTTGCGCACGGCGGCCATCAGAGCGAGGAACCAGTGCTGGTCGCCCGCCGCCGTCGCCTCGCGGAGGTCAGCGATGATCTGCCCTGCTTCCGAGCGGACGTCCTGCTCCGCTCCGGCATCTGCCCGGACCATGGCTCAGGAGATGCCGGCGACGCCCCCGGCGCCGTGACACTTCTTGTACTTCTTGCCGCTGCCGCAGGGGCACGGATCGTTGCGCCCGGCCTTGGCCATCGCCATCGGCCGGCCGGCCGGCTGCGCGGTGGCAGCGGACTCCGAGCCCGCAGCCGCGACACGCTGCTGCTGCCGCGCCTTCTTGCGGGCCTTGGTGCCGGACGCGCCGTTCTCGGAGCTCGCGGTGGTGTCCGGAGTGGCGCCGTCGGCGCCGGGCGTGTCGGAGGGGCCGCTCTCCCTGGCGGTGGGCGGCGCCGCCGGGCGCGGCGCGGTGTTGGTCAGCGTGACGTGGTAGATCTGGCGGACGGTGTTCTGGCGAATGTGTTCCGTCAACTGGCCGAACATGTCGAACGCCTCGCGCTTGAACTCCACCAGCGGGTCGCGCTGGCCGTAGCCCTGCAGGCCGATGCCCTGGCGCAGCTCTTCGAGCGCGGTCAGGTGGTAAATCCACAGCCTGTCGATGACGCGGAGCAGCACCAGCTGCTCCAGCAGGCGCATCCGCTCCGGCGTGAGGTCGGCTTCCTTCTTCTCGTACTCGCTGTGGGCGTGCTCCAGCACCTTCTCGATGGCGGAGTCGTAGTCCAGCGGCTCGAAGAAGGCGGCGTTCCAGGTCACTGGGATCGGCATGATCGCCTTCAGCTCGCCAAGCAGGCTGTCGATGTCCCACTCGTCAGGCGTCCGGCCGGGATCGGCGAACGCTTCGAAGACGCGCTCGATCTCCTTGTCGATCATGTCGAGGATGCTGTCCTTGATGTTGGCGCGGCCCAGGATGCGGCGGCGCTGCTTGTAGATGACGTCGCGGTGCTGGTTCATCACGTCGTCGTACTGGACGACGTGCTTGCGGATGTCGAAGTTGTGCCCCTCCACCTTCTCCTGCGCGGACTCGATTGCCTTCGAGACCATGCCGCTCTCCAGCGGGGTGTTCTCGTCCATGCCCATCTTTGCCAGGAGGTTCGGAACCCACTCCGGGGAGAAGCGCTTCATCAGGTCGTCGCCGAAGGAGACGAAGAAGCGGGAGCTGCCGGGGTCGCCCTGGCGCCCGGCGCGGCCGCGCAGCTGGTTGTCGATGCGGCGGGACTCGTGCCGCTCTGTGCCGACGATGTGCAGGCCCCCGGCCTCGACGACGCGGTCGTGGTCTTCCTGCCAGATCCCGCGCGCTTCCTTGCGGATCGCCTCGGCCGCATCAGCGTCGCCGTTGATCAGGTCGGCGCCGCGCTTGCGGGCCAGCTCTTCGGCGATCTTCTCCGGGTTGCCGCCGAGGATGATGTCGGTGCCGCGGCCGGCCATGTTCGTGGCGATCGTCACCGCGCCCAGCACACCGGCGGAGGCGACGATGTTGCCCTCACGCTCGTGCTGCTTGGCGTTGAGGACGTCCGGCTCCTTCAGCGGGCAGACGCGGTGGTAGTCGCCGCAGTCCTCCAGCCGGCACGTCGATGTGCGCTTCAACTGGTCGGCCAGAATCTCCGACGTCTCGATAGCGACGGTGCCGACGAGCACCGGCCGGCCGTCGGCGTGCGCGTCCTCGATCTCCTCGACGACGGCGTGCCACTTGCCACTCTCGGTGCGGTAGATGATGTCCTGCATGTCCATGCGGATCATCTCTTGGTTGGTCGGCACCATGATCACGTCCAGGTCGTAGATCTGGTGAAACTCCTCGCGCTCCGTCCAGGCGGTGCCGGTCATGCCGGCCAGCTTGTCGTAGAGGCGGAAGTAGTTCTGCAGCGTGATCGTGGCGTAGGTGACGCTCTCGCGCTGGATCTTGACGTTCTCCTTGGCCTCCACCGCCTGGTGCAGCCCGTCCGACCAGCGCCGGCCGTACATCAAGCGGCCCGTGAACTCGTCGACGATGACGATCTCGCCGTCTTTGACGACGTACTGCTTGTCGCGCTCGTAGAGGAACTGCGCTTTGAGAGCGGCGTCCAGGAAGCGCGTGAGGCGGAAGTTGTCGGAGTCGTAGACGTTCTTGATGCCCAGCGCCTTCTCGACGAGCTCCGTGCCCTCCTCGGTCAGGGAGACGGCGCGGTGCTTGAGGTCGATCGTGATGTCGCGGTCCGGGTTGAGGCGCGGCATGATGCGGGCAAAGGTGCGGTAGACCTCCTCTGTCTCTTCGGCGGGGCCGCTGATGATGAGCGGCGTGCGGGCCTCGTCAATGAGGATGCTGTCCACCTCGTCGACGATGGCGAAGTTGTGCGGCGACTCCTCGCGCTGCACCACGCGCTCCAGCTCCGTGACCATGTTGTCGCGCAGGTAGTCGAAGCCGAACTCGTTGTTGGTGCCGTAGGTGATGTCGGCGCTGTAGGCTTCGCGCCGCGTACAGGGGACAAGGTAGCGCATGCTGGCGTCGTCGCGGTTGGCCGTGGGGTCGTAGAGGTAGGACGTGTCGTGCTGGAGGATGCCCACGGTGAGGCCCAGGCTGTGGTAGATGGCGCCCATCCACTGGGCGTCGCGCTTGGCCAGGTAGTCGTTCACGGTGACCAGGTGGGCGCCCTTGCCGCTGAGGCCGTTCAGATAGAGCGGCAGGGTGGCGACCAGCGTCTTGCCTTCACCCGTCTTCATCTCCGCGATGTTGCCGCGGTGAAGGACGACGCCGCCGACGATCTGCACGTCAAAGTGGCGCATCCCCAGCCGCCGCCGCGAGACTTCCCGGCAGGCGGCGAACGCCTCCGGCAGAATGTCGTCCAGAGTCTCGCCTGCGGCCAGGCGCTTGCGGAACTCGGGCGTGAGCGCGGCGAGCTCGTCGTCGCTCATGGCCTTCATCGTGTCCTCGAGCTCGTTGGTCTCGTGCACGAGGGGCCAGAGCTTCTTCAGCTCCTTCTCGTTATAGTTGCCGAATACGTTTTTGACGATTCCGATTACCATCTGTTCAAGCCATCTCTCGTAAGCAATTCACATTCATGATACCGCACCGGTGACAACAAACTCGCAAACTGCCGAGCGGTCGTTGCCATACCACGCTCGAATGGTCTGCCGGTTAGCCGGTTTGTTCGTTTGTAGGGTGGGGGGCTGGGGGGCCGCGCCTAGTGCCCGTTGAAGAGCGCGCCGACCGACTGGCCCGTGTGGATGCGGCGGATCGCCTCGCCGAGCATGGGAGCGACGGAGAGGACGCGCATGTTGGGGAGCATCTTCTCCGGCGGCAGCGGGATCGTGTCAGTAACGACCAGCTCCTTGATAGCTGACTTCTTGATGCGCGCGACGGCCTCGCCGGAGAGGATCGGGTGGGTGGCGGCCGCGTAAACCTCGGTGGCGCCGTGCTCGCGGACGACGCGCTCGGTGGCCACCAGCGTGCCCGCGGTCAGAATCTCGTCGTCGACGATCAGCACCGCGCGCCCCTTTACGTCACCGATGATCGTCAGCGCCTCCACGGCCTCTTCGTTGCCCAGCCGGCGCTTCTCTACGACGGCCAGGGGACAATCCAGGCGGTCCGCCATGCGGCGGGCGCCCTTCGCGCCACCGACGTCCGTCGCCACGACGGTGAGGTCCGGGATATGCATCTCTTTGACGTGGGCGGAAAGGATGTAGAGAGCGGTCAGCTCGTCCACCGGGATGTTGAAGAAGCCCTGGATCTGGCCGGCGTGGAGGTCGATGGTGAGCAGGCGGTCGGCGCCGGCGGTCTCCAGGAAGTTGGCGATGAGGCGGGCCGTGATGGGGACTCGCGGTTGGTCCTTCTTGTCGCTGCGGGAGTAAGGGTAATACGGGACGACGGCGGTGATGCGGCCCGCGGACGCGCGGCGCGCCGCATCGATCATGATGAAGAGCTCCATGAGCCGCGTGTTCACCGGCGAGGTCATAGTCTGCACGATGAACACGTCCCGGGCCCGGATGTTCTCCTTGAACTGCACGAAGATGTTCTCGTTGGAGAACTCGAAGACCTCCACCGCGCCGAGGGGCATCTCCAGGTATTGGCAGATGTCCTGGGCGAGGTTGGGGGAGGCGTTCCCCGTGAAGACCTTCAGATCCTGGAAGACGGGGCCGTCGGTCACAGCAACCTTTGTATCAGTCTCGATCATAGGCGAAGGACGAAAGTGACATTACACTACGCGGCATCGGCTGACAACGGCCCGGCGCACTAACCAACAAACCGGCAAGCTGGCAAACCTACGAATGTCGCGCAGTGGCCGGGCGGGTTGTGGGTTTGCAGGATTGTCAGTTTGTCCGCCCGATCTTGATTGCCGAAAGCGGATATTTTCGTCCCCAAACGCGCGCTACCCTTCGCCTCGGAGGTACCAAATGGCGATACAGTTGGCAGAGAGAGAAGAGATGGCGATCACCGACCAGGAGCTGTGCTGGCAGGTCATGTGCAGCCGCGACACCTCGCACGACGGCGTGTTCTACGTGGCGGTGAAGACAACGGGCGTCTACTGCCGGCCGTCCTGCCCCTCGCGCCGCCCCAGGCGCGAGAACGTGACGTTCTACGCCACGCCGGAGGAGTGCGAAGCCGCGGGCTACCGCCCCTGTAAGCGCTGCACCCCCCGCGAGGTGATCTCCGACGGACGCCCGGAGATGGTGCGCCAGGCCTGCGACTACCTGGAGAACGACCCGGACGCCCAGCCTTCGCTGGCGCCGGTGGCCCGGCGCCTTGGCGTCGGTGCGGAGTACCTGCGGCGGCTGTTCAAGCGCACGCTGTGGGTTACCCCGCGCGAGTACGCGGCCACCCACCGCGCGCTGCGCCTGCGCCACGGCCTGCGCGAGGGCGCCAGCGTGACGGCGGCCATGTACGACGCCGGCTACCCGTCCAGCAGCCGCCTCTACGAGGCGGTGGACAAGCAGCTGGGGATGACGCCGGCTGCCTACCAGCGCGGCGGGCGCGGCATGGCCATCGGCTACCAGATCGTCGACTCCGTGCTGGGCAAGCTGCTGGTCGGGGCCACGGAGCGCGGCATCTGCTCGGTCAAGCTGGGCGATTCCGAGCGGCAACTGGAGGATGCGCTGCGCCGGGAGTACCCGCAGGCGCTGATTGCGCGCCGCGACGGCGCCGAGGGCTGGATCCAGGACATCGTCCGCTTCCTGGACGGCCGCCAGGTGCGGCTGGACATCCCGGTGGACATCCAGGCCACGGCCTTCCAGATCCGCGTCTGGCGCGCCCTGCGGGCCATCGCCTACGGCGAGACGAAGTCGTACTCGCAGGTGGCGCGGGAGATCGGCAACCCGAAAGCGGCGCGGGCGGTGGCCCAGGCCTGCGCGCACAACCCCGTCGCGCTCATCATCCCCTGCCACCGGGTGGTGCGTGAGAACGGGGATATCGGCGGCTACGCGCTGGGAGTGCACCGCAAGGAGGCGCTGCTGGCGATGGAGACCGAGCACCGGCCGGAAGCGGCCGCAGCAGGGAGCGCATAGCATGACCAGGCCATCCGCAGAGATGATCAAGACCGCAAACGAGAAGAGCCGCCGGCTCAAGGCCCTCCTGCAGGCGCCGGAGATCGTCATCATGCCGGGCGCCTTCAACGTGCTCAGCGCGCTCCTCTACCAGCACCTGGGCTTCGAGGCCATCCAGGGAAGTAGCGCCGGTTTCGCCAACGCCATGGGCTACCCGGACCTCGGCATCACCCGCGACGCGACCGCCGGCGTGACGAAGCTCTGCGCCGAGGCCGTGCGCATCCCCGTCAACGCCGACGGCGAGGACGGCTACGGCGGCCCGCAAGACGTGCGCGAGACGGTACGTCAGTTCGTGGCGGCGGGCGCGGCCGGGATGAACATGGAGGACGGCGACCGCGCGAACCCGGGCAAGCTGCTGGACATCGGCTTCCAGCTGGAGAAGATCGCCGCCTTCATGGACGAGCGCAAGAAGCTGGGCAGCGAGTTCCTGCTCAACGCCCGCTGCGACGCCTTCTCCGCCGAGCGCGAGGACAGGCCGGCGGCGCTCAAGGAAGGCGTGCGCCGCGGCCAGGCCTGGGCCGAGGCCGGCGCCGACAGCGTCTTCTTCTTCGGCGTGCCGGAGCGGGACTTTATCCGCACGCTGGTCAAGGAGATTCCGGCGCCGGTCAGCATCCTGGCCGGACCCGGCGTCCCCAGCGCCCGCGAGCTGGAGGAGATGGGCGTGGCGCGCGTCAGCTACGGCAGCATGTTCCTGCGCGTGGCGGTTGGCGCGGTGAAGCGGGCAGCGCTGGAGGTGAAGGAGCAGAAGACACACGAGCTAATGTCGGACGCGATCAACGGCACGGAGCTGCGGGAGATACTGGACGGGCGCGTGTCCTGAGCGCTCCAGCCCGACGAAAACGTGACGTTCCGCACATCTGGCCGATAAAGTATTGACGGGCCAGCGCTCTGACAGATATAACATAGGCCATCCCACGACAAGGAAGCCAGCCATGGACTCCGACCTCGACTTCATCGACCTGAAGATCCTGGAGATCCTCCAGCGGGACGGGCGCGCCTCCCACTCCGCCATCGCGGAAGCCGTCGGCCTCAGCCAGCCCAGCGTCCACGAGCGCGTCAAGAAGCTGGAGCAGCGGGGCGTGATCAAGGGCTACGCCGCGCTCGTCGACCCAGAAGCGCTGGGCCTGGACGTGCTCGCCTACATCTCCGTCCGCCTGAGCGACTACAAGCCGGACGACATCGCCAACGCCGTCGCCGGCATCCCGGAGGTCCTGGAGACGCACCACATCGCCGGCGAGGAGTGCTTCATCGTCAAGGTCCGCTGCCGCACAAACAAGCAGCTGCAGGACATCCTCCAGCGCATCTGGCAGGCCGGCCCCGTCACCGCCAGCAAGACGACAATCGCCTTCGCCACGTTCAAGGAGACGACGGCTCTCCCGCTGCCCGCCGCCGAGCCCCACAAGGAGCGCCGCAGTGCTTAGGCCGGCGCCCGGCCACGAAGACGCCCGGTACTGGCTCGGCGCGCTCGCGTTGAGCCGCGCCGTCATGCGGGCGAGCGAGGCGCCGCGCTACTGATGGACACCCGGACGGCGCGGGCCTGGCCGGTGCTGATCGGGCTGGCGGGCACGTGGGGCGGCTCGTTCCTCTTCATCAAGTACATCCTTGAGGGCACAGATCCGGTGGAGGTGGCCCTCGGGCGAACCGCACTCGGCGCCGCCGCTGTCGCCGCCTACGTCGTCGTGACCCGGCGGCGCCTGCAGCTGACGCCCCGGCTGCTGGCGCGGGTGTCAGTGATGGCGGTGATGAACAACGTCATCCCCTTCATGCTCATCCCCCTCGGCGAGGAGCACATCTCCAGCGGCACGGCCTCTATCCTGAACGCGACCGTCCCCATCTTCACGGCGCTGTTCGCCGCCATCGCCCTGGATGAGGAGCACTTCACGCGGGCCCGCCTGGCGGGGCTGCTGCTGGCGTTCGCCGGCGTCGGCGTGCTGACCGGCCGCGGCGTCACCGATGTCACCAGCTCCAACGTTCTCGGTGAACTGGCCGTCGTCGGCGCGGCGGCCTCGTACGGAGTCGGCGTGGTGTTCACGCGGCAGACTCTGCACGGGCAGGACCAGGTCAGTGTCACGCTGGCCCAGCTGTCGCTGGCCACGCTCTTCCTGGCGCCGATCGCCGTCGTGGCGGCCGGGGGCCTGCCGGACTACTCGCTGGACACGCGCGGGTACGCCTCGCTGGCGGCGCTGGGGCTGGCCGGCACCGGCTTCGCCTACATCGCCTTCTTCTGGCTGATTGAGAACCTGGGCAGCGTGCGGGCCACGCTGGTCACGTACATCGTGCCGATCATCGCCGTCGTCCTCGGCTGGCTGGCCCTGGACGAGAGCATAGGCCTGAACACGGTGGCGGGCGGCTTGCTGATCGTGGCGGGCGTGACGGCTGTCATGCGCGGCCAGGCGCCCGTGCGGCAGCCGCGAGTGCAACGGGCAGGCGCGGCGCTGGCCGGGGAAACGGTCAACTGAACGGCACTCCTGAAAAATTTGTGTAGTGGTTCAGTAAATTCGTGTTGACAATTGCATCGTGCTTACATATAGTGTGACGTGGATGGTTGTCGAGTCCCCCATTCGCATTCCCTGTATTCACTTGTTTTCCGTAATTGCCTAATCGCATTACTGCACCATTTTCGCCTGTGCCGAGGAGAGGTTCTGTATGGTTGTCCCCCGAGATGTCATCACCGAGAAGTTCAGCGTCCCCCAGCTCGTCAAGTCCTACTCTCGCATCCCTGACGTAGTCCCGCTGCCCCACCTGATCCAGATCCAGGTGGACTCCTACGAGATCTTCAAGCGGGAGTCCCTGCGTGAGCTATTCGACGAGATCTCCCCGATCCAGGACTTCACCGGCAACCGCCTGGAGATGCGCTTCTCGGACTACTCCTTCGGCGACCCCAAGTACGACCAGGACGAGTGCCGGGAGCGCGACGCCACGTTCGCGGCGCCCCTGCGCGTGAACGTGGAGCTGCTGGTCAAAGAGACAGGCGAGATCAAGGAGCAGGAGATCTTCATGGGAGACTTCCCGCTCATGACCGAAAAAGGCACGTTCATCATCAACGGCGCCGAGCGCGTCGTCGTCTCCCAGCTGGTGCGCTCCCCCGGCGTCTACCTGACGCTGGAGCGGGACAACACCAGCGGCCGCCTCCTCTGCTTCGCCAAGCTCATCCCCAACCGCGGCGCCTGGCTGGAGTTCGAAACGTCCAACAAGGACGTCGTCTCCGTGAAGGTGGACCGCAAGCGTAAGATCCCCATCACTACGCTGCTGCGGGCCATCGACGAGCCCCACCTGCTGCCCAAGCACCCGAGCTCCAAGGACATCAAGGCGCTGGAGAAGCAGATCGAAGAGGCGAAGACAGAGCGCGAGGCCGACAAGCTGCGCGCCCAGCTCCTGCAGCACCTGGGCACGAACGACCGCGTGCTGGCCCTCTTCGAAGAGGTTGACGTGCACGCCGACCACAAGTACATCAAGGCGACGCTGGACCGCGACCCCTCTTCCGAGAACAAGGAGCAGGCGCTGCTGGAGTTCTACCGCCGCCTGCGCCCCGGCGACCCGCCGACGATTGAGAACGCCAAGCAGCTGGTCAACTCGCTGTTCTTCAACCCCCGCCGCTACGACCTGGGCAAGGTGGGCCGCTACAAGGTCAACAAGCGCCTGGGCCGCCCCAACGCCACGGTTGAGCGCACCTTGATCCCGGAAGACCTCATCGCCATCGTGCGGGAGATCGTCCGGCTCAACAACGGCCTCGGCCGCTCGGACGATATCGACCACCTGGGCAACCGCCGCGTGCGAACGGTGGGCGAGCTGATCCAAAACCAGTTCCGCATCGGCCTCCTGCGCATGGAACGCGTCATCCGCGAGCGCATGACGATCACCGACCCGCAGGAGACGGCGCCGAGCCAGCTGATCAACATCCGCCCCGTTGTGGCGGCGATCAAGGAATTCTTCGGCGGCTCTCAGCTCTCCCAGTTCATGGACCAGACCAACCCCCTGGCGGAGCTGACGCACAAGCGCCGCCTCTCCGCCCTGGGCCCCGGCGGCCTTTCGCGAGACCGCGCCGGCTTCGACGTCCGCGACGTGCACTTCAGCCACTACGGCCGCATCTGCCCGATCGAAACGCCGGAAGGCCCGAACATCGGCCTCATCGGCTCGCTGGCCACCTACGGCCGCGTCAACGAGTACGGTTTCATCGAGACGCCGTACCGCAAGGTATCGCACGAGCTGGCGCGAACATCGCCCGATCTCGTTGGGCGGGTCGTGCGCGCAGACGTGGAGAACGCCAAGGGCAAGGTGATCGTCGCCGCCGGCACAGAGGTCGATCAGAAGGTGCTCAAGAAGCTGGCCGACGCCGAAATCAAGATGGTGCCGGTGCGCCCCTTCGTGACGAAGCAGGTGGACTACCTCTCCGCCGACGAAGAGGAAGACTTCATGGTGGCGCAGGCCAACTCCCGGTTCGACGAAGAGGGCCGCTTCCTCTCCGAGCGCGTGGAGGCCCGCCACGCCGGCCAGTTCACCAACTCCGATCCCATGCACGTCGACTACCTGGACCTTTCGCCGAAGCAGGTGGTCTCCGTCGCCGCCTCCCTCATCCCGTTCCTTGAGCACGACGACGCAAACCGCGCGCTGATGGGCGCGAACATGCAGCGCCAGGCCGTGCCGCTGGTGCGCCCGGAGATCCCGCTCGTCGGGACCGGCATGGAGCTGCAGACCGCGATCGACTCCGGCCAGGTGCTGACCGCCTCGGCTGACGGAGTGGTCAAGAGCGTGACCGGCGAAGCAATCGTCGTCGACTACGGCAAGGCGGGCGAAAAGCGCTACGCCCTCAACAAGTTCATCCGCTCCAACCAGGGCACCTGCATCAACCACCGCGCCGCCGTCCGCCGCGGCGAGAAGGTGAAGGCTGGACAGACCCTGGCCGACAGCTCATCCACGGAGAGCGGCGAGCTGGCGCTGGGCCAGACGCTCCTCTGCGCGTTCATGAGCTGGGACGGCTACAACTTTGAGGACGCGATCATCATGTCGGAGCGCGTCGCCCAGGACGACAAGTTCACCTCTATCCACGTTGAGAAGCACGAGGTGGAGGCGCGCGACACCAAGCTGGGGCCGGAGGAGATCACGCGCGACATCCCCAACGTCGGCGAAGAGAGCCTGCTGGACCTGGACGAGTACGGGGTGATCCGCGTCGGCGCCGAGGTGCAGTCCGGCGACATCCTCGTCGGCAAGATCACGCCCAAGGGCGAGACGGAGCTGACGGCGGAGGAAAAACTGCTGCGCGCCATCTTCGGCGAGAAGGCGCGCGAGGTAAAGGACACCTCGCTGCGCGTCCCGCACGGAGAGCGCGGCAAGGTGATCGAAACGAAGTTCTTCGCGAGGCCTGACAACGACCCGGGACGCCCGGCGCACGGCTCCGCGAACCACCACTGCCGCTGGCCCTACTACGCCCAGATCACGGACGAGCTGGCGCCCGGCGTGCAGGCCATGGTGCGCATCGCCATTGCCCAGCGGCGCAAGATCGCAGAGGGCGACAAGATGGCCGGCCGCCACGGAAACAAGGGCGTCATCTCCCGCATCCTGCCGGTGGAGGACATGCCCCACCTGGAGGACGGGACACCGGTGGACATCATCCTCAACCCCATCGGCGTGCCGAGCCGCATGAACATCGGCCAGGTGCTGGAGCTGCACCTGGGCTGGGCCGCCCGCCGCATGGGCTTCCGCGCCGTCTCCCCCGTCTTCGACGGCGGCAACCCCGCCACGATCGAGGACGAGCTCTGCCGCCTCTGGATGTGCGAGCAGGCCGACGCCATCACGCACGAGAAGACGAACGGCAACGGCGCCAACAGCAACCGCGTCGGCGAGCGCGTGGACATGGACAAGGTCAGCAAGTGGCTGAAGGATAAGGGCTACGACGCCGAGGCCGTCTTCGACAGCACTCAGATCGGCGAGGCCCGCCGCGCCGGCCTGGAGCTCTGGCTCGAATCGCAGGGCGTCAAGCGGGTGCGCGGCAAGTCCTACCACGACCTGGACAAGGCCTGCGAGAAGCTGCTCCTGGAGACGGGCGCCGCCTCACCCACCTACGGCAAGCAGGTCCTCTGGGACGGCCGTACCGGCGAGCGCTTCGACCAGGCGGTGGCCGTGGGCTACGTCTACATGCTGAAGCTGGTGCACCTGGTGGAGGACAAGATCCACGCCCGTTCCACCGGCCCGTACTCGCTCATCACGCAGCAGCCGCTGGGCGGCAAGGCCCAGTTCGGCGGCCAGCGCTTCGGTGAGATGGAAGTGTGGGCGCTGGAAGCGTACGGCGCGGCTCACATCCTGCAGGAGCTGCTGACCGTGAAGTCGGACGACATCGTCGGCCGCGTCAAGACATACGAAGCAATCGTCAAGGGAGAGGACATCCAGGAGCCGGGAGTCCCGGAATCGTTCAAGGTGCTCGTCAAGGAGCTCCAGAGCCTGGGACTGGCCGTGGAAGTCCTCAACGAAGAAGAAGAGCGAGTCTTGCTCGCAGACACCTCAACGGCCGATCTGCCGGACCTCGGCGGAATCGACCTGAGCGGTTTCGAGAAGGGAGAGGACCTCATTGGCCCTGGAAGTTAACGACTTCAACGCAATACGAATTTCCCTGGCCTCTCCGGAGCAGATCAGGTCCTGGTCCTACGGCGAGGTCACCAAGCCGGAAACCATCAACTACCGCACCCTGAAGCCCGAGAAGGACGGCCTCTTCTGCGAGAAGATCTTCGGGCCCACCAAGGACTTCGAGTGTTACTGCGGCAAGTACAAGCGCGTCCGCTACAAGGGCATCGTCTGCGACAAGTGCGGCGTGGAAGTGACCCGCTCCAAGGTGCGCCGCGAGCGCATGGGCCACATCGAGCTGGCCTCGCCTGTCGCGCACATCTGGTTCGTGAAGGGCACGCCCAGCCGCATCGGCCTGTTGCTGGACATCTCGCCCCGCAGCCTGGAGCGCGTGCTGTACTTCGCGCAGTTCATCGTCACCGCATTGGACGAGGACGTCCGCACCCAGGCGCTTGAGCAGCTCCGCAAGGAGATGGACGCCGCCGTCGATCAGAGCGAGGCCGAGAACTCGGAGCGCATCGCTGAAATCGAGAAGGCGACGTCCGAGGCGATCGCCAGGGTCGAGGCGGACCGTGAGGCTCGCCTGAAGGCCGCCCACGAGGCCGTTGACGCCGACATCGAAGCGCTGAAGAAGCGCGCCGAAGAGGTGAAGGCCGCCATCGCCGAGATCGGCGAGAGGCGGGCGCCGCGCAAGACCGGCCTGGATGACAACTTCCTGCTGGCCCGCCGCGGCGAGCAGCTGCCCAAGGACTCCGTGAAGCAGCTGGACAAGGAAGTGGCCCGCCGCACCAAGGAGCTGGAGGCAAGCCGCGCCAAGCGACGCGAGACCGCCGAGGCCGCCCTGGCCACCGACATCGAGAAGGCGCGCCAGGCCGCCCTGGCCGAGATGGAGCCGATCCGCCGCAAGATCAACGAGGAGCGCGAGGCCGCCCGTGCGGACTTCCTCCGCCGCATCGAGGAGATCGAGGACCTCAAGGACCCGATCCGCGACGACCAGTGCACGATCCTGGCCGAGCAGAACCTGCGTGAGCTTCAGGACCGCTACCCGGGCTTGATCCGCGGCGGCATGGGCGCGGAGGCGGTGCTGGAGATCCTGGACCGCGTGGAGCTGGACAGCCTGGCCATGAAGCTGCGCGGCGAGATCCAGAACTTCAGCGGCCAGCGCCGCAAGAAGGCCACCAAGCGCCTGCGCGTGGTGGAAGCGCTGCGCAAGAGCGGCAACCACCCGGCCTGGATGGTGCTGGGCGTGCTCCCGGTGCTGCCGCCTGACCTGCGCCCCATGGTGCAGTTGGACGGCGGCCGCTTCGCCACGTCTGACCTCAATGACCTCTACCGCCGCGTCATCAACCGCAACAACCGCCTCAAGAGGCTGCTGGAGCTGGGAGCGCCGGAGATCATCATCCGCAACGAAAAGCGCATGCTCCAGGAGGCCGTGGACAGCCTGATTGACAACGGCCGCCGCGGACGCGCCGTCTCCACCGCCGGCAACCACAAGCTGAAGAGCCTGTCTGACATGCTCAAGGGCAAGCAGGGCCGCTTCCGCCAGAACCTCTTGGGCAAGCGCGTGGACTACTCCGGCCGCTCCGTCATCGTCGTCGGCCCGGAGCTGAAGCTGCACCAGTGCGGCCTGCCCAAGCGGATGGCGCTGGAGCTGTTCAAGCCGTTCGTCATGCACGGGCTGGTGGCGCGCGGCCTGGCCCACAACATCAAGTCGGCCAAGCGCATCGTGGAGCGCGCGCGGCCGGAGGTCTGGGACATCCTGGACGAGATCATCAAGCAGCGGCCGGTGCTCCTGAACCGCGCGCCCACGCTGCACCGCCTGGGCATCCAGGCCTTCGAGCCCGTCCTCATCGACGGTTCGGCCATCCAGATCCACCCGCTGGTCTGCACCGCCTTCAACGCGGACTTCGACGGCGACCAGATGGCCGTGCACGTGCCACTGTCCCGCGCCGCCGTGGCGGAGGCGCGCCAGATCATGCTCTCCAGCCAGAACCTGCTCTACCCCTCCAACGGGGAGCCCGTGGTGGCGCCGACGCTGGACATCGTCCTCGGCTGCTACTACATGACCGAGATGAAGCCGAACGCCCAGGGCGCCTTCCAGGCCGGCCCGCCGCCGCGCGGCATCTACAGCAGCTTTGACGAAGCGAAGATGGCCCACGCCACCGGCAACCTCTCGCTGCACGCCCCCGTCCGCGTCCGCGACGCCCGCACCAACGGCGAGCTGATCGAGACGACCGTCGGCCGCATCATCTTCAACGAGGTGATCCCGGACGAGCTGGGCTACCGCAACACGCTGATGGACAAAAAGGCGATCAAGGAGCTGGTCTCAGAGTGCAGCCACAAGCTCTCCAACGAGGCCACCGCCGAGATGGTGGACAAGATGAAGAACATCGGCTTCGACTTCGCCACCCGCTCCGGCATCTCGATCGCCATGAACGACCTGCGCCTGCCCGATGAGAAGGAGGCGCTGCTCAACGAGGCCGACGCCCAGGTGGCGGACATCGACGAGCAATTCAACCTGGGCCTCATCACGGACGAGGAACGCGACAACCAGACGATCGCCATCTGGCGCAACACCACGGACAAGGTGCAGAAGCTGATCCAGAACCGCCTGGAGGAGTACGGCGGCGTCTACATCATGGCCGTCTCCGGGGCAAAGGGTAACATCTCCCAGATCTCCCAGATGGCCGGCATGCGCGGCCTCATGAGCGACCCGGCCGGCCGCATCATCCCCCTGCCCGTGCGCTCCTCCTTCCGGGAGGGGCTCACCGTGCTGGAGTACTTCATCTCCACCCACGGCGCCCGCAAGGGCCTCGCGGACACGGCCCTCCGCACCGCGGACTCCGGCTACCTGACCCGCCGTCTCATCGACGTGGCGCAGGACGTCATCGTCGCCGAGGACGACTGCGGCACCACGGCCGGCATCTGGATAGGTGAGCCGACCGAGAAGGGCCTCTTCGAGTCGCTGCAGGAACGCATCATCGGCCGCTACACCGCCGCCGACGTCGCCGACCAGAAGACCGGCGAGGTCATCGTCGAGCGCGGCCAGGAGGTCACGGAAGAGGTCGCCAACCGCATCATCGCCGCCGGCTACGACAAGGTGTACGTCCGCTCGGCGCTCACCTGCGCCACCCGTCGCGGCATCTGCGCCCTCTGCTACGGGCGCGACCTCTCACGCGGCAAGTTCGTCAAGCACGGCGAGGCTGTCGGCATCATCGCCGCCCAGTCCATCGGCGAGCCGGGCACGCAGCTCACTATGCGCACGTTCCACACTGGCGGCGTGGCGGGACTGGACATCACGTCCGGTCTCCCCCGCGTCGAAGAGCTGTTCGAGGCGCGCGTGCCCAAGGGCTCCGCCATCATCGCCGAGATCGACGGCACCGCCGAGCTGATCCGCGACGGCGACCGCCGCACGCTGCGCATCACCAGCGTCGAGATATACCGCGACGACTACCAGCTGCCGAAGGGCGTCAAGACACAGGTCAAGGACGGCCAGGAGGTGGAGGCCGGCACGGTGCTGGCGAAGATGCCGGCGCCGAAGGCTGCCGCCACCGCGGCCAAAGGCAAGAAAATCAAGGATGAGGAAGAACAGGCGCTGGTCCCGGCCGAAGGCGACGTCATCGCCCGCACGTCCGGCCAGGTGTCGATCGAAAAGGGCCGCATCTCGATCATGTTCGAGGAGCGCGAGTCCCGCGACTACGCCATTCCGGCCTCCGCCCGCCTGCGCGTCCACGACGGCGACTACGTCCACGCCGGGCAGCCGCTGACTGAGGGCCCGCTGAACCCGCAGGACATCCTGCGCATCCAGGGCCCGGAGGCCGTGCAGATCTACCTCGTCGAAGAAGTGCAGAAGGTCTACCGCTCCCAGGGTGTGACGATCAACGACAAGCACATCGAGACCATCGTCCGCCAGATGCTGCGGCGCGTCCGCGTCGACTCCCCTGGTGACACGGCGCTCCTGCCGGGTGAGCTGGTCGACCGCTTCAAGTTCGAGACGGAGAACGCCAGCGTGCTGGCGGCCGGCGGCGAGCCCGCCACCGCGCAGCCGGTGCTGCTGGGCGTGACCAAGGCCTCGCTCAACACGGAAAGCTTCCTGGCGGCGGCCTCCTTCCAGGAGACCACGCGCGTCCTCACCGAGGCGGCGATCAGCGGCCAGGTGGACCGCCTGATGGGCCTCAAGGAGAACGTCATCATCGGCAAGCTGATCCCGGCCCGCGCCGAGGTCTACGTGGAGCCGCCGCCGGCCCGCATCACCGAGATCGCACTGCCCGCCGGCCTTCTCACGGAGGACGGCCTGGAGGGCGAAGGCGAGGAGTGGGAAGCGTTTAACGAACTGGGTGAAGAAGACCTCGACGAGGCCGAGGACGGCCTTATCGAGGAGCTCCGCGGCATCGCCGATGAGGAGCTGGAGACCGGCCAGTTCGTCGAGGACGAGGCCGCATCCGCCGGGATGGATATCCAGGAGCCGGAAGAGTAGCCTCCAGATACGCGCAAGCGAAGGGGCGGGCAAATGCCCGCCCCTTCTTTGCCTGTACCTGTTACGCCAACCGGCCCGGCGCGCGTCTATACTGGTGATAGAGCATGGTTGTTAAGACCCCGCCCGAAGCTCCCGCTGTCGCCGGCGTGCTGGCGACGGCCCTCTCCCAGTTCGATGCCGCGGCGGACCGCCTGCGCCTGGACGAAGGCATGCGCGCCGTCCTCCGCAACTGCAAGCGCGAGCTCTCCGTCAACTTCCCGGTCACCATGCGCGACGGCTCCGTGCGCGTCTTCAACGGCTACCGGGTGCAGCACAACCTGGCGCGCGGCCCGGCCAAGGGTGGCCTGCGCTACAGCCTGCACGTCTCGCTGGACGAAGTGCGGGCGCTGGCGATGTGGATGACCTGGAAGTCTGCCGTGGTGAACCTGCCGTTCGGCGGGGCCAAGGGCGGCGTCGTCGTCGATCCCAGGACGCTGACCCAGGGCGAGCTGGAGGGGCTGACGCGGCGCTACGCCACCGAGATCTCGATCATCATCGGCCCGGACGAGGACATCCCGGCGCCGGACATGGGCACCAACGACCAGGTGATGGCCTGGATCATGGACACGATCTCCATGCACCGCGGCCACACCGTGGCCGGCGTGGTCACCGGAAAGCCGGTCGCTGTCGGCGGCACGCTGGGCCGCTCCGAGGCGACGGGGCGCGGCCTGCAATACATCGTCGAAGAGGTCGCCCGCACCAACAAGATCGACCTCAAAGGCGCCACCGTGGCCGTGCAGGGGTTCGGCAAGGTCGGCGCCACGGCGGCCCGGCTCCTGCACCAGGCCGGCCTGAAGGTGGTGGCCGTGAGTGACCACACCAGCGGGCTGTACAACGCCAACGGCCTGGACATCGATGCCCTGGACGGCCACCGCGAGGATCGCGCGCCGCTCGCCGAGTCCAAGGCCGGCGACTCGATCACGAACACCGAGCTGCTGGCGCTGCCCGTGGACATCCTTGTCCCGGCGGCGATCGAAGACCAGCTGACGGCCGAGACCGCGCCGGCGGTGCGCGCGAAGTACGTGGTGGAGGGCGCGAACGGCCCAACAACGCCGGAGGGCGACGCAATCATGAAGGCGAACGGCATCACGGTGGTGCCGGACATCCTGGCCAACGCGGGCGGCGTCATCGTCTCCTACTTCGAATGGGTGCAGGACCTGCAGTTCTACTTCTGGGACGAGTCAGAGGTCAACGCGAAGCTGCACAAGGTGATGACCCGCGCCTACGCAGACGTCCTGCGCACAGCGCAGGAGCACAAGATCACCCTGCGCGAAGCGGCGATGGTGCTGGCCGTCGGCCGCGTGGTGGAAGCGGCGCGCCTCCGCGGCATCTATCCGTAAACGCGAAACGCCTGATCAGCTCCCGGCGTTTACACAGTCGCTTGACCCCCAACGTGGGGCGCGGAAGCGCGCTGGTTACCCAGGCAACAAGGGAACAGGCGAGGGGGTGCTCGTTCCCTTGTCTGATGTGGGGGCTTCTAGAGTGGTGGTGAGTCGCGGCGGGCGCGTTTGAGCAGCGCCTTCACGCCGCCGTATGCGTCCTTCGCCGTGTGGCGGGCCAGCCGCGCGCTCATCCGCATCAGCTCGCGCGGGCTCGGCGGCATGTCCGGCGACAGCTGGCGCTCCGGCAGCATCAGCGGCAGGTGCTTGAGGCCGCGCAGGAAGAACGCATCGATGTAGTCCAGCGGCTGCTCGCCGAGCCGCGCCTGCGAGAGGTGCGGCAGCAGCTCCTCCATGGCGATGCGGGCCTCCAGCCGGGCCAGCGGCGCCCCGATGCAGAAGTGGATGCCGTGCCCGAACGCCACGTGCCCCGAAGCGTCCCGCCCGATCTGGAAGCGGTCCGGCTCCGGGTAACGGGCCTCGTCGCGGTTGGCGGAGGCCAGCACCGGCCAGACCATCGCGCCCTTCGGGATGCGCTCGCCGTGCATCTCAACGTCCTCCCGGGCGATGCGGAACAGCATCTGCACCGGCGAGTCGTAGCGCAGCGTCTCTTCGACGGCGGCGGGGATCAGAGAGGGGTCGCGGCGCAGCTTCTCCAGCTCCCACGGGTTGCGGAGCAGCGTCAGCACCATATTGCCGATGAGGTTCGTCGTCGTCTCATTGCCGGCGATGAGCAGCAGCAGCGCGAAACCGAACACCTCATCCGCAGTGAGGTGTTGGTGCTCCTCCTCGGCGCGGACCAGCGCGCTGATCAGGTCGCTGCCGGGCTTCTTGCGCCGCTCCTCGATCGCCCACAGGAAGTACTGCTCGAAAGCGGCCCTCTCGGCCTGCTCGTAGGCGACCTCTTCCGGCGTGGCGCCGGGCCGCATCAGCTGGGCGACCATGATGTCTGACCAGCGCTTGAAGTCGTGCATGCGCCGGGCGTCGACGCCCAGCATCTCCGCGATCACCCGCACCGGCAGCGGCAGCGCCAGCCCGCCGATAGCGTCGAACTCAGACGAGTGAGCGACCTTCGAGACCAGACCGCGGGTGATCTCGCGGATGCGCGGCTCCAGCTCGGCTATCATGCGCGGCGTGAAGGCGCGCCCAACCAGAGAGCGCATCCGCTGGTGGTCCGGCGGGTCCATCGTGATGATGCTGCGGATCTGGCCCTGCAACCCCTGCGGGCCGGCCATGCCCTCCGACGAGAAGAGGTGCGGGCTCTTCAGCACGAACTGCACGTCCTCGTAGCGGGTGACCATCCAGAAGCCCATCGGCTCCAGCTTGTAAAGGGGCGCCTCCCGCCGCAGCTCCGCGTAGGAGGGGTACGGGTTCTGCCTGACCTCAGGGGAAAACGGGTTGAACTGCATAGCGCTCCTAGTTGAGGTTCTCGCTGGTTTGGAGCATCGCACGGGCGGAGACCAGCTTCAGCAGCAGGTCGAACACCTCACGCGGGCGGAAGATGGCCGGGTCGATCAGCCCCCAGGAGCGCAGCCCCTCGTAGGCGCAGATGGCGAGCACGACGAACGTGTCGATATCGATGTCGGCGCGCATCTCACCCTTCTCGCGCGCTTCCTGGAGGAGTGTGACGAGCGATTGCCGCCAGAAGTCGAGTTGCTGGCGGCTCCGCTCGCGGAGGGCGTCGTTGCGGATAGTCTCCGGGCGAATCTCGATGTCGAGGCGGGCGTTGGTCTCGTACATCGGGTCTTCGAAGGTGGCGAGCATCGTCTGGCCGACCGAGTCGAGTACGTCCATCGGCCCCTCGGCCTCGGACTGGATATCGGCCAGCAGTTCCATATAGCGGATGGTGTTGCGCTCCGTGATGGCGGCCAGTACGGCCTCCTTGCTGGCGTAGTAGCGGTAGATGGCGCCGGCGCTGATGCCGGCGTCGGTGGCGATGTCCTGCATCGTCGTCTGGTGGTAGCCCTGGCGGGCGAAGCAGGACCACGCGGCGTCCAGGATCTGGTTCCTTCGTGCTTCTACATGCGCTTCTGTGACTCGTGCCATGTTGCCGTTCCGATCTGTAGGCTGCAGGGCTTGAGCCCTGCCGGCCTCGCCTTGGGGCGGACCTGAAGGCCCGCTGCTACGTCTGCGTTTACGCTGAATGAACGGTCATTCTATTGGATGAATGGCCGTTCATTTACCTGAAGCATCATTCACCAGGCGCCGCCCGCTGTCAACCCCCTGCCATGCAGGGGTTGGAACTATTTACAGGACTGCGTAACCTCTGCTACGGCTATAGCGTTGACATATAGGGATACCGATGAGTACGGTTTCCTCAGCCGAAGCGTTGCGACGGCAACAAAACAAGATAGCGCCGAATCTTTCCTAACGGAGAGAACGGGGGACCCAGACCTGGGGTGAATCTCGCCGGCCGCGGCGAGTAGGCGAACCTCCTTCACGCCGAACCCGTCAGCTAACCTCGTAGGCGAAGAAGGAGAAGATACCTTGGCAATTACTCGGTTTGGGGCGAGAGAGAGGCCTCTCGCCCCTTTGTCGTCCCCTGGAGACACCGTGGACATCGGGGTAGATACGATACGGCTGCACGACGACGAGACCGCCCTGGACGAGGTCCTGGAGGCGGCGGGCCGCTTCGCCTGGCGGCTGGAGTACACGTTCCTCATCGCCAGCGGCGTCCTGCTCACACTCTTCGCCATCGCCTTCTTCTACTTCAGCACGGACATCAGCAACCTGCGCAGCTGGGGCTACGCGGGCCTCTTTTTGATTAACCTCATCGGCGCGGCTTCGATCCTGCTGCCCTCCCCGGCCGGCGCCAGCGTGCTGGGCGGCGGCGCGCTGCTCAGCCCCTTCCTCGGCGTCCCGGCCTTCCTCTGGGTCGGCGTCGTCGCCGGCACCGCCGAGGCCATCGGAGAGATCACCGGCTACGCGGCGGGCTACGGCGGGCGGATCGTGGTGAAGGACAAGCCTTCCTACAAGCGGATCGCCCGCTGGATGGAGAGCCACGGCACCGCCACCATGTTCGCGCTCTCCGTCACCCCCAACCCGCTCTTCGATGTAGCCGGCCTGGCCGCCGGGGCCGTGCGCATGCCCATACGGCGCTTCTTCCTGACGGTGCTGGCCGGCAAGATCATCAAGGACACCTGGATGGCCGCCCTGGCCAGCGCCGGCGTCACGATCTTCACCCACATGTGAGGAGCAGGTAGCCGGCCGCAAGTGGCCCGTGAAAGGTGGCGCTCCCGGGATTCCTTGCTACTTGCACCTTGCTCCTTGCTACTATTCCTGAAGTGAGCGAGGAATCGGTCGGCGCGATCATCGTGGCCGCGGGCAGCGGCACCCGCATGGAAGGGCTCGACAAGCTGTTCTCGCTCGTGGCTGGGCGCCCGCTGCTGGCGCACACCGTGGCCGCATTCGACGATTGCTGGACCGTGCAGAAGATCGTCGTTGTCCTCTCCGAGGCGAACCTGGGGCGCGGCCGGGAGATGCTCGCCGAGCAGGGGTTCGCCAAGATCGCCGGCGTCTGCACGGGCGGGGCGCGGCGGCAGGACTCGGTGTACTGCGGGCTGCAGACGCTGGGCGAGGTCACCTGGGTGGCCGTCCACGATGGCGGGCGCCCGCTCATCCGGCCGGGCATGATCGCCCGCGGCCTGGAAGCGGCCCGCGAGAGCGGCGCCTCCGTGCCCGTGATCCCGATCGTCGACACGATCAAGGAGGTGGCGGACGACGGCTCGGTGGTGCGCACGCTGGACCGCACGCGGCTGCGGGCCGTGCAGACGCCGCAGTGCTTCCGATACGACCTGCTGCTGCGCGCCCACCGCGAGGTCACGGAAGACGTGACGGACGACGCGGCGATGATGGAGAAGCTGGGCATCCCCGTGAAGACGTATGCGGGCCGCCGCCGCAACATCAAGATCACCACCCCGGACGATCTCTCGCTGGCGGAGGCCTACCTGCATTAGAGTGGATGTTGACCCAGGGGAGCTGCCATGCCACTCACCGACGACGAAGACGAGCGAGGCCGGGACGGCCAACCGGAGGCGCTGTTCGAGGCGCCGGCGAGCCTGGCCGCTGTCAAGTGCCTATCGTGCGGGCGCGAGATCAAGCGCGAGTGGCAGTACTGCCCCGCTGCGGCAAGGCCGCCGACATCAACTGTCCGCGCTGCCACACCAGGCTGCCCACCGAGTCCGACGTTCAGTTCTGCCCCAGCTGTGGGCAGCCGATGTGAGCCTTGACCCCTGACCCGCGACCCTTGACCCTGTTCCCATGCGCATAGGCATCGGCTACGACATCCACCGCTTCGACGCCGCGCGCCCGCTCTTCATCGGCGGCGTGCGCTTCGAAGGCGAGCCGGGGCTGGCCGGCCATTCAGACGCCGACGTCCTGCTCCACGCCGTGATCGACGCCCTGCTGGGCGCGGCGGGCCTGGGCGACATCGGCACGCACTTCCCGCCCCGCGACCCCGAGTGGAAGGACGCCAGCAGCGTCTCCCTGCTCGAACAGACGGCCGGCATGCTGGTCGTGCGCCAGCTTGCGGTCGATTACATCGATGCCACCGTCATCGCAGAGCGTCCCAAGCTGGCATCGCGCATCCCGGAGATGCGCAAGATCATCGCCCGCGCCGCCGGCATCCAGCCCGAGCGCGTTAACGTCAAGGCGACGACCAACGAGGGCCTGGGCGATATCGGCCGCGGCGAAGGCATCGCCGCCATGGCCGTGGCGTTGCTGAGTGAAGGGTGAGAGCCTGTCAACGAATGGGCTACGCCTCAACGAACCAGTGAATCGGCTGATTCGATAATTCGTTCCGTATTCGTTGACAGCTTCCTTCGCGCACCGCTACCTCCAGCCTCCAACCTCCAATTCCTCGCCTCTCTCCTGTACAATACCCGCATGACTTCAACGTCACTCCAAAGCGGCTGGCGCGACTGCTGCGCCTGTAACTAGCCCCGCCTCGCCGCGGCGAGGGGGGCGATCCGCCGCGCGTATCCGAATTCGAAGGGAGTGACAGGCCAGTGGGCCTTCTAGACAGCATCAAGTCAGACATCAAGGCGGCGCGCCTGCGCGATCCCGCCGCCATCAGCGACCTCGAGGTAATGCTCACCTACCCGGGCTTCCACGCCCGCCAGGTCCACCGTTTGGCGCACGCGCTGCACCACAATGGCGCCGAGATTCCGGCTCGCCTGCTCTCCCACTTCGCGCGCTTCTTCACCGGCATCGAGATCCACCCCGGCGCGGAGATCGGCGAAGGGTTCTTCATCGACCACGGCATGGGCGTCGTCATCGGCGAGACGGCTATCATCGGCGATAACGTGCACCTCTTCCAGGGCGTGACGCTGGGCGGGACCAGCACCCGCCGTGCCAAGCGGCACCCCACGCTGAAGGACAACGTCGTCGTCGGCGCCGGGGCCAAGGTCATCGGCGACGTCACCATCGGAGAGAACGCCAAGATCGGCGCGGGCAGCGTCGTCGTCACCAACGTGCCGCCGAACGCCACCGTCGTCGGCGTGCCGGGCCACGTCGTCGCCTTCGCCGACCCCGGCAACGACACCGTCCTGCGCCTGCCAGACCCGGAGTGGGACGTCATCCAGCGCCTGGAGCAGCGCATCGAGGAGCTGGAGGCGCGGCTGGCTCAGATCGAAGCGCCGAAGACAGCCGCCAACGCTAGCAAGGAGTCGAATGACACTCCGGCTGTATAACACCATGTCCCGCCGCGTCGAAGAGGTGCCTCTGAGCAGCGACGAGCTGAAGATGTACGTCTGCGGCATCACCCCGTACGACCACTCACACCTGGGCCACGCGATGTCCTACATCATCTTCGATGTGCTGCGCCGCTACATGGAGTACCGCGGCTACAAGCTGAAGCACGTCCAGAACTACACGGACATAGACGACCGTATCATCCTCAAGGCCAACGCCCAGGGCCGCAGCTACGACGCCGTCGCCCAGGAGTTCATCGAAGAGTACGAGGCGGAGATGGCCGAGCTCAACATCACGCCCGCCCACATCTACCCGCGCGCGACGCAGGAGATCCCGCAGATCATCGAAATGGTGCAGAAGCTCATCGCCAACGACCGCGCCTACGCCACCGAGAACGGGGACGTCTACTACAACGTCCGCCGCGACGCCGACTACGGCAAGCTCTCCGGCCGCAGCGTCGACACCATCAGCCGCGACTACGCCCGCGTCGAATCGGCCGAGGAGAAGCGCGACCCGGCGGACTTCGCGCTCTGGAAGGGCGCCAAGCCCGGCGAGCCGTCCTGGGACAGCCCCTGGGGCCCCGGACGCCCCGGCTGGCACATCGAGTGCTCAGCGATGTCGTACCGCTACCTGGGCGCGCAGCTTGATCTGCACGGCGGCGGGCAGGACCTCATCTTCCCCCACCACGAGAACGAGATCGCCCAGAGCGAGGCCTACACCGGCGTCAAGCCGTTCGTGAAACACTGGGTGCACAACGGCTGGCTCACGCTGGGCGAAGAAAAGATGAGCAAATCGCTGGGCAACATCGTCACCATCGGCGAGGGGCTGAAGACGTACGGCGCAGACGGCATGCGCGTCTTCGTGCTCACCGCTCACTACCGCGCGCCCCTCAACTACTCCAGCGAGAGCCTGGAGTCCGGCAAGCGCGGCGCCGAGCGCCTGCGCATCGCCGCCACGCTGCCCCCGGGCGATGGCCCGGCCGCTGACATCACCCCGGAAGAGTACAAGGAGCGCTTCATCGAGGCAATGGACGATGACCTGAACACGGCCGGCGCCCTGGCCACTCTGTTCGACCTCGCCCACGAGATCAACCGCGCCCGCGATGAAGGCCGCGCCGTGGCCGAGGCCCAGGCGATGCTGCGGGAGCTGGCCGGCGTGCTGGGCCTGACCCTGCGCGAGCGCGAGACTGCGGGCGGCGCGGAGCCCTTCATCGACCTGCTGGTGCAACTGCGCAACGACCTGCGTGCAGCGAAACAGTTCCAGCTGGCGGACAGCGTGCGACAGCGCCTGGCGGACCTCGGCATCACGCTGGAGGACAGCGCCGAAGGCACCCGCTGGCGCGCCAGGTAGCGCCGTAGGATTGCGCCGGCGCCGACGCCGGAGCAGAATCTGCACCGGAGTAGCTTACTTGCACCATTTTCTCCGCGTTCCCCCTTGGTTGTTTCTCCTAGCTTCCCTTGTCGCCGTGCTCCTGGCGCCTGACGCCGCAGGCCCGGCCAGCGCCGCGTTCCCGGGCGACAACGGGTTGATCGCTGTCATGACGGGAGGGCAGATCGCAACGATTCCGCGTGGGGGAGGCAGCGCCACTCCGCTAGCGCCTGGGGAGCTGCCTTACTGGTCGCCAGACGGCTCCAAGATCGCGTTCACGGAGTTCGTGCAGACCGGCAGCTCGTTGGAGCCTCAGGGATCGCAGCACACGGACATATTCGTGATGAACCAGGACGGTTCGGGCCTGTTTCAGCTGACGCACACTGGCCATTCCGGTGGCTACATGGCGTGGTCACCGGACGGAACGCAACTGGCGGAGGTGGGCCTGTCCGATACGACGCTGGTCATTCATATCTTGAGTGCCACCACGGGGATGATCTCGCGGACCATTCAGCCTCCGGATGTTCAGCTGGCCAGCTATCCCATTAGCTGGTCTTCTGATGGGACGAAGATCCTCTTCACAGGCGTCGGAGAGGACATCGGATACGACCTGTACAGCATTCACCCCGATGGGAGCGGATTCGCGACGATCACGACGGGCGATCCGAGCCACCTTTCCGGCGACTGGTCGCCCGACGGCAGCAAGATCACCTACTGGCAAGCCGACGGCATCTACGTCGCTAATGCGAACGGATCCGGCGCGCACCGGATTCTGCAGAATAACTCCGCGAGGTACCCCGTTTGGTCGCCGGACGGATCCATGATCTCTTACAACACCACCAGCGGTGCGTCCGCGGTGTGGACGATGCGCAGTGACGGTTCCAACGCAACCGTCCTTACCGCCGGTGGTTTTCCCAGCTGGCAACCGCTGCCGCCCTCCATCCAGGTGGAGTTCACGCAGGGCATCCAGCAGCTGCAGAGCATCGGCGAATTGCAGGCGTCGCTTGCCGGAAGCGGGCAATTGCCGGCGTCCGTGGCCGCCTCGCTTCCGGGCGACGATGGCATCGTCGCCTACCTGTCTGCGGGCGGGATTCGAACAGTCCTGCCGGACGGCACGGGGGACACACTGGTGACGTCCAGCGGTGTGTTCCCAAGATGGTCGCCTGACGGCGGAAGCATCGCTTATATCCAGAGCGGCCAAATCGTGGTCGCCGATGCCGATGGCTCGAACGGTGTCGCCATCGGCGCCACCACCGCCGGCTTTGCCTGGTCGCCCGATGGGCTGGAGATCGCCACGGTTCGGGACGATCCGAACAGCGATGACATCGGACGCCAGGACATCTGGGTTCACGATCTGGGCACAGGCGCCGAGCAGAAGATCACCCCGGCCGGGGTCTACTTCATTAACAGCCTGGCCTGGTCACCAGACGGCAGCGCCATTCTCTTCGCCGCCGGAACCAGCCCAACGGATACTACCCCGTTCTACGACTTCTACACCCTCCCGCCAGGCGGTGGCGCTGCGGTGAACATCACTCGCACTCCAACCGTGGTCGAATTGGGCGCTGACTGGTCACCAGACGGCAGCCAGATCGCGTTCTACGGACTGCGGACGGGATCCAGCAACTCATACGAAGTGTCAGTGATGAAAGCCGACGGGACAGGAGCTCGTTCGCTCGTCCCCGGTTCGCCAAGCAGCACCGGCCCGAGTTGGTCTCCCGACGGCCGGCGCCTCGCGTACAACATCGGCTCGGAGATTCACCTGATCGATGTCACGGGCGCCAACGACACGTTCCTCGTAACTGGATCGGCCCCTGACTGGGGGCCGGCGCCGCCGCCGCTGCAGGTGGAGTTCACGCAGGGCATCCAGCAACTGCAGACCATCGGCGAATTGCAGGCGTCGCTTGCCGGAAACGGGCAGCCACCCGTGCCAATCGTGGCGGGGAAAGCCGCCCTGATGCGCGTGTACCTGGCAGACGTGGACCAGACGACGAATTACCACGTCGAGGTCACGGGCGAGGTGAGCAAGTCAGAAGACGTGACCATCACGCCCGGCTGCACGCCGAAGGACCGCCGGATTGCGAAAGCCGGCTGCCCATCGCAGGACTACTACTTCACTCCCCCCGCCGGCGACTGGTCCGTGCGGCTGGAGGTGACGGACAGGTCAGACGGCCGCGTTGTGCTGGATGAGACGTTCGATTTCGCCAGCGTGGACACGGACGGCCTCATCATCAAGTACCTGCCGGTCTGCATTGGCCCGGCAGCCGCGCCCGTATGCCCGAGCAACGCCATCGCCACCAGCGGCGATGCGCTGATCAAGACGCTCTACCCCGTCGCCGACGATGAGTTGTTTTACGAGCAGCTGGCGGTGCCGCCGCTCGTCTACCCCTCCACGATTGCCTCAGACTCCGCGCTGGCGGCGGCGTTGCGGCAGCGCTACAACCTGATGTCCATGGGCGGCTTCGTGGCGGACCAGCTGGCCGGTTGGGTGCCGCCCGGCGGCGTCTCTACCGGCACGCTGGGTCTGTCCGACCCCGTCTGGCTGGGCAGCACTGGGCGCGTCACGTGGGAGGTTGATACCAGCAGCACCGACCCGCTGGACCACGCCTTCACCCTGGCGCATGAGATTGGCCACAACTATGGCCTGCGCCATACCAACCTGTCAGACGGCTGCGGCGCCCAGGACGGGACGACCGATTGGCCCTACGGCGATTCGACGATCCAGGAGACCGGCTTTGACGTGGCGGCGAAGAAACCCGTCCCCGCAGCCAGGTTGGACCTGCTGAGCTATTGCTCACCGCCCGGCACAAACATCTGGGTCTCGCCGTTCGATTACAAGAAGCTGGTCCAGGGGGACTTCAACCCGCAGAGCGTTGGCGAAAGGCGTCCTGCCGGGGCGGCGGCGCCGAAACTCGTGATCACTGGCACTGCGCAAGCCGGCGGAGGCGTGACGATCGATTCAGCCTACGTCATTGAATCGGCTGCTCCGCCTGATCCGCCGAACCCCATGGGCAACTACTGCCTGCATATGAGCGGCGGTGCGGAGCTGGATTACTGCTTCCTGCTCGCATTCCGCAACCACAGGACGCTCGCGCCGCTTTCGGAGGAGTCCTTCTCACTCCGCGTGCCGCTGCCGCCCGGCACGACCCATGTCGGCGTTTTGCTCAACCACAGTGAGCTCGCCTCTCTCGACGCCAGCGCGGCGGCGCCCACAGTCAACATCACACAACCGGATCACGACTGGAGCGGCGAGCAGACGATCACCTGGACGGCCACCGATGCAGACAGCGATCCCCTGAACTACGCGGTGATGTATAGCCCCGATAACGGCCAAACGTGGCTGCCTCTGGCAGTGGACATCACGGACCCGTCACTGACGCTGGACACTAACCAACTGGAAGGCAACCAACTCCTGGTCCGCGTCCTGGCCAGCGACGGCCTGAACACAACCGCCGCCACCAGCGCTCCCATCACACTCTTGAACTCAGCCCACCGGACATGGGGCGATTTCGACTGCAGCGGCGCTGTGCAGCCCATGGATGCGCTGCGGGAGCTGGCGGCTCGCTCTGGCGCCTCGGTTAGCCAGTCCCCGGGTTGCCCGGCCGTCGATTCGGCGATCAGCGTGAACGGAGCAAGCCGCCAGTGGGGTGACCTCGACTGCAGCGGCGGGACGGACGGCGCGGACGCTACGCTCATCCTGAAGCTGGCCGCCGCCCTGCCTTCGACTCCGTCCGCCCAATGTCCGCGGGTTGGTACGCAGGTGCTCCTGGACTAGGGCAACGGCACCGCCCTGACCTCGCCTTCCAGCCGGACGCGGAATCGATCCCGGCTCCGGCGTCGGGCAGGGCACGTAGAACCGGATCCACATCGCGTAACCTCCTGGCGGGCTTCGTGCCGGCCGCTTGCATCATAATGTGCAGCGTGACCGAGTTTCGCCCCGGCGCCGTCGACTACGAACGGCAGGCCGCCAGCTACTCGCGGGCCCGCGCCCTTTCGCCGTCCGCGGAGGCATCCTGGCGGGAGGCGATCGTGCGCTGGCTGGGAACCGTACACCCCGAACACGTCCTTGACCTGGGCAGCGGCAGTGGCCGGTTCGCGCCCAGGTTGGCCGGCTGGCTGGACTGCCGGGTGACCGGTGTCGAGCCATCAGACGGCATGCGCGAGGCGGCGGTCCGCGAGGCGTCCCACCCGCGCGTCGAGTACCGCGCCGGGGACGCGGAATCGATCCCGCTAGGCGACGCCTCTTGCGATGCGGCCTGGCTCGGCTACATGGTGCATCACGTGCCGGACCGCGCCGCCTGCGCGCGGGAGCTGGTGCGCGTGGTCAGGCCGGGCGGGCTGGTGCTCGTCGCAGGCGGGTACTCGGAGGAGGGCCGGCGGCAGCTCAGCATCTTCCGCTACTTCCCGGCGGCGCTGCGCATCGTCGAAAAGTTCCCGACGTCCGAGCAGATCACGGCGGACTTCGCCGATGGCGGGCTGGACCACCTGGCCGATGACTTCGTGGACCTGGGGACGGCGGGCAGTCTGCGCGAGGCTGCGGCCCGTACCGCATCCCGCGCCGACAGCACGCTGCAACTGATAACGGACGAAGAGTTCGCCGAGGGGCAGCGCAGGCTAGAAGAAGCCGCGGCCCGGGAGACCGAGCCGCGGCCCATCATCGACCGGCTGGACCTGCTGGTGTACAGACGGCCGTAAGCCGCGGTCAGGAGACCGTGATCGTGCCCTTCATCGTCGTCGGGTGGTACTTGCAGTGGAACTCGGTGGTGCTGGACGAAGCCACGAAGCTGCCGCTGCCTTCGTCCCCGCCCTCGGCCTCCGTCACGTCCGTGTCGCCGACGGTGAAGCTGTGCTCGGTGCCGTCGCCGTTCTTGAGCGTGATGTTGACGGTCTGGCCTGCCTTGGCCGTGATGGAGGTGGTGTCGAAGGCGAATCCGGAGGCGTTGATCGTTACGTCCTTGGCCTCTCCAGAGCCGCCGGTGTTGGTAGCTGACGTCGTTTGGGTGGCGGTGCCGCCGCTGTCGTCGTCATCACCGCCGCAGGCCGCTGTCAATAGAGCCGCCGCCGCCAGGACTGCAAACGCGAGAACGAGGAGCCGTGTGCGCATAAGGGCCTTCCTTCCGCTAGAGCCTGATTCTGCATGTAACTACGGCGGGAGGAGCGGGCGGGGATTCACTTGCGCCTTCCTTGACGCGCTATGTGGACAACCCTATACTTAAACCACTCGCCCTCGGGGGCGACTTTTTTTGGTCTGGTACTCCGTGCCGAAGTGGCGCAATGGTAGCGCAGGCGATTTGTAATCGCCAGGTTGTGGGTTCGAATCCCACCTTCGGCTCCAGAGCAAAGGAACCGAGGAATAGGAACAGGGCCCGGAGACAGGCGTATACTTGTTCCTCGCCGCTGTTCCCGTTCCCGATGTAGAGTCCCTGGCGGGATGGCAGAGCGGTCAATTGCACCGGGCTGTAAACTCGGCGCCCTTCGGGCTACGCAGGTTCGAATCCTGCTCCCGCCACCATACCGCCCTAACAGAATAGCGGCGCCGACGTAGCTCAGTTGGTAGAGCACGTTCTTGGTAAGAACGGGGTCATCGGTTCGAGTCCGATCGTCGGCTCCAGCCCAGGAGACGAACGGTGAAGCCGTGCGGGGCCCGCGCAGAGCGGATTCCCTGTACAGATTCGCCGGGTTATCATAGGCAGGTCGGCCTTCAGGCTGTGGGCAAAGCGCCCGCCGGCTGGCAGTACCCGCGAAACACAGGAGGAACCCAATAAATGGCCAAGCAGAAATTCGTGCGCACGAAGCCGCACCTCAACGTAGGTACGATCGGCCACATTGACCACGGCAAGACCAGCCTCACAGCGGCGATCACAAAAGTCCTCGCCCTCAAGAAGCAGGCAGACTACCGCGACTTCTTCAGCATCGACAAGGCGCCGGAGGAACGGCAGCGCGGCATCACAATCGCCATCGCCCACGTGGAGTACGAGACGCCGAACCGTCACTACGCCCACATCGACTGCCCCGGCCACGCCGACTACATCAAGAACATGATCACCGGCGCCGCCCAGATGGACGGCGCCATCCTCGTCGTCGCCGCCAACGACGGCCCCATGCCCCAGACGCGGGAGCACGTCCTCCTGGCCCGCCAGGTGGAAGTGCCGGCCATGGTGGTCTTCCTCAACAAGGTGGACATGATGGAAGACCCGGAGCTCCTTGACCTCGTCGAGCTTGAGGTCCGCGACCTGCTCAGCAAGTACGAGTTCCCCGGCGACGACATCCCGATCATCCGCGGCAGCGCCCTCAAGGTGCTGGAGAGCACTTCCGACGACCCGAACGCGCCCGAGTTCAAGCCGATCTGGGACCTGATGGACGCCCTGGACAGCTACATCCCGATGCCAGAGCGCCCGCGCGACAAGCCGTTCCTCATGCCGATCGAAGACGTCTTCGGCATCAAGGGCCGCGGCACCGTGGTCACCGGCCGCATCGAGCGCGGCACCATCAAGCCGGGCGAAGAGGTGGAGATCGTCGGCTTCGGCGAGACCCGCAAGACCGTCTGCACCGGCGTGGAGATGTTCCAGAAGACGATGGACGAAGGCGAAGCGGGCGACAACGTCGGCTGCCTCCTCCGCGGCATCGAGCGCGAGGACGTGGAGCGCGGCCAGGTGCTGGCCAAGCCCGGTTCCATCACCCCGCACACCCACTTCGAGTCCGAGGTCTACTGCCTGAGCAAGGAAGAGGGCGGCCGCCACACCCCGTTCTTCAACGGCTACCGGCCGCAGTTCTACATCCGCACTACGGACGTCACCGGCTCCATCAAGCTGCCGGACGGCGTGGAGATGGTGATGCCCGGCGACAACATCAAGATGACCGTGGAGCTAATCACACCCGTCGCGCTGGAAGAGGGCGTGCGCTTCGCCATCCGTGAGGGCGGCCGCACCGTGGGCGCGGGCGTCATCACCAAGATTTTGCAGTAACATTGAGGACGAATGGCTAAGAAGGAAGACCGCGTAACCGTTGACCTGGCGTGCACAGAGTGCCGCCAGCGTAGCTACACGACTGAAAAAAACAAGCGCAACGACGCGGAGCGCCTGGAGCTGCGCAAGTATTGCCCCAGGTGCCGAGTGCACCGCGTGCACAGAGAGGCCCGTTAACCAATGGCCAACCGCGCCGTCCGCCGGCAGCAGCTGAAAGAACCAAAGACCGAAAAGGCGCCGCGCAACCCGGCGCGGGCCCTGGGCCGCACCAGCACCGCCGCGCGCACGGCTCCCGCCGTACGCGGCGCCTGGTACAAGCCCCGCTGGGCCCTGGACATCATCAGCGAGCTGCGTAAGGTGGTCTGGCCCTCCCGCTACGACGTCTGGCACCTGACTGTCGTCGTCGTCATCATCACAATCATCACCGGCGCGGTGCTGGGCGCTATCGACATGGGCTTCGCCCAGCTGATCGACCACACGCTGCTGCGTAACTAGGACATCTGATGGCTAAGAAGAGGCGCGGCGGCGATCAAGTGGCGGTGGAGGAAGCACCTGCACCAACGCCCTCCAAGAAGCAGCGGGAGATCATCCCCGAAGAAGAGCTGTTCCAGCAGGGGCGCGCCTGGTACGTCGTCCACACCTACTCCGGCTACGAAGACCGCGTGAAGACGAACCTGGACCAGCGCATCAAGTCCATGGACGCAGAAGACCTGGTCTTCCGCGTCGTCGTCCCCTCCGTGGACGAGATCGAGATCAGGGACGGCCAGCGCCGCACGGTGCCGCGCAAGATCTTCCCCGGCTACGTGCTGGTGCAGATGATGGCCCTCAAGCAGGACGACCCGGAGGCCTCAGAGGCAGAGAAGGCCCAGTCCAGCAAGGCCTGGACCGTCGTCCGCAACTCGCCCGGCGTCACGGGCTTCGTCGGCTCCGGCACCACGCCAACGCCGCTGGAAGAGACCGAAGTGCGATCGATCATCCGCCAGATGAAGGCGGAGGAGCCGCGTGTGAAGGTGGGCTTCCAGGAAGGCCAGAGCGTGCGCGTCATCGATGGGCCATTCTCCGACTTCGTGGGCACGGTGGAAGAGATCAACACGGAGAAGGGCAAGGTGAAGGTGGCCGTCTCCATCTTCGGCCGGGAGACCCCGGTCGAGCTCGACTTCCTGCAGGTGGAGCGCCTCTAGCGCCACCGGCGGGGAGAAATCCCTGACCGAAAGAGTGTACAGACATGGCTAAGAAAGTCCGCGCGATAATCAAGCTCCAGCTCCCGGCCGGGCAGGCTACGCCCGCGCCGCCGGTCGGCCCCGCCCTGGGCCAGCACGGCGCCAACATCATGGCGTTCTGCAAGGAGTACAACGAGAAGACCGCCAACCAGGCCGGCAGCATCGTGCCGGTGGAGATCACCGTCTTCGAAGACCGCTCCTTCTCCTTCATCATGAAGACGCCGCCCGCCTCTGACCTCATCCGCAAGGCGCTCGGCATCGAAAAGGGCAGCGCCCAGCAGAAGCGCGACAAGGTCGGCACGCTCAGCCGCGACCAGGTCCGCAAGATCGCCGAGACCAAGATGCGCGACCTCAACGCGAACGACATCGAAGCCGCCATGAAGATGGTCGAAGGCACCGCCCGCAGCATGGGCGTGGACGTGGCGGGCTAGGGGGAATCGACATGCCACAGCACGGAAAGAAGTACATCGCCGCCGCCGAAAAGGTGGAGCACCTGAAAGAGTACGAGCCTAAGGAGGCCGTCGCCCTCCTCAAGGAGATCGCCTTCGCCAAGTTCGACGAGACCGTCGAGTTGCACATCCGCACCGGACTCGACACGCGCCACGCCGACCAGCAGCTGCGCGGGACGATCGTCCTGCCGCACGGCCTGGGCAAGGGCCAGCGCGTGCTCGTCTTCGCCGAGGGCGAGGCCGCCCGCATCGCCGAACAGGCCGGCGCTGACGAAGTCGGCGGCGATGACCTGGTCAAGAAAATCGAAGGCGGGTACCTGGACTTCGAGATCGCCCTGGCCACCAAGGAGATGATGGGGAAGGTCGGCCGTCTGGGCCGCGTGCTCGGCCCCCGCGGCCTCATGCCCAACCCGCGCACCAACACCGTCGTCGACCCGGACGACCTACCCAAGGCGATCAAGGACGCCAAGCAGGGCCGCGTCGAATTCCGCACAGACCGCACGAACCTGGTGCACGTGCCGATCGGCAAGATCAGCTTCGACCAGCAGGCGCTCCTCGACAACCTGGGTGCCCTCGTCGAGGCGATCGTGCGCGAGAAGCCGGGCGGCGCCAAGGGCGTATACCTGCGCTCCATGACGCTGACCACGACGATGAGCCCCGGCATCCGCCTGGACATCGCCGCCACCACCGGCGCCTTCGCCGGCGCCGCGGCCTAGATTGCGGCAAGCGAGGCGAATCGGATACAATCCGCCTCGCGCGTCGATTTGACGGCGGACAGGGCTCTAGCTCTGTTCCTACAAACGAATGACGTCTTCAGCCGAAGACAGCGGGTCTCGCACAAGCAGTTAAGTTCTCGCAAGAGAAGCCCGCCGAGGCAGCAGGACCGGGCGTCCGCCTGAGGCGGACCACTTTGTCCCTTGCCTCACAGGCAAGGGTTTTTTTCTTGCCAGATGGAACGCGTAGCGGAAGCCTTCAGGCTTCCAACGGCGGGGCGGGAAACCGCACCCGCCACGAGAAACGGAGGGCCTATGCCCACACAGGAAAAGGTCGATACGGTAGCCGATCTGAAGGAGCGGCTGGAGCGCGCCACCATGGTGGTCAGCACCGAATACCGCGGCCTCACCGTCAAGGAGATGACAGCCCTGCGCAAGAAGCTGCGCGAGGGCGGCTTCGACGTGAAGGTGGTCAAGAACACGCTGCTGAAGCTGGCCGCGGAGCAGGCCGGCCGCGAAGACGTCACGAAGATCGTTGAAGGGCCGACGGCGCTCGCCCTCGCCTACGGTGACGTGATCGAGGCGGCGAAGGCGGTAACGGACTACGCCCAGAGCGCACCGCAGGCGTTCAAGCTGCGCGGCGGCTTCCTGGAGGGCAGCGTCCTTTCCGCCAACGACCTCAAAGACCTGACCAAGATCCCGCCGAAACCCGTCCTGCTCGCGCAGTTCATGGGCCAGATGAATTCGCCGCTGCAGAACTTCATCGGCCTGCTGGACGCGCCCCTGCAGGAGCTCACCCAGCTCTTCCAGTCTCTGCTCAGCGAGTTGCCCGGCCTGATCGAGGCGCGCGCCAAGCAGATGGAAGCAGCCTAGACCAACCACGGAATCACAAGGAGGAACCACGAAATGGCGAAGACAGCAGAAGGCGGAAAGGTCGACCAGGTCCTGGACATCATCAAGGAGATGACGATCCTGGAGCTGCGCGACCTCAACCAGAAGATCCAGGACGAGTTCGGCATCACGGCCGCCGCCCCCATGGCGATGGCCATGCCGATGGCTGCCGGCGCTCCGGCTGCGGCGGGCGAAGCCGCGGCTGCGGCCCCCGCCGAGGAGAAGACCGAGTTCACCGTCGTCCTCAAGGACGCCGGCGCGAACAAGATCAACGTCATCAAGGCCGTGCGCGAGATCACCAGCCTGGGCCTGAAGGAAGCAAAGGACCTGGTGGAAGCCGCCCCGACGAACGTCAAGGAAGGCATCGCCAAGTCAGACGCGGAAGCGGCCGTAAAGAAGCTGCAGGAAGCCGGCGCTACCGTCGAGCTCCAGTAGTCCGATACAATAGCCGGGCCCGGCATGCGGAACCTTGTGTGCAGGCCCGGCGTTTTCTTATCTGATGCAGTGCTTTGCGTGTGAGAACGAGGCGATCGCCCGCTGTGGCCGCTGCGGCAACCCATTTTGCGCCGACCACGGCGATGACCTCTGCGCCGTTTGCGCAGACCCGATGCAGGCGGCGCCGTCCCGCAGCCTCTACCGCGTGGCGCTCTTCGGGCTGTTCGGCGGCGCGGTGCTCGCCCTCTGGTTGATGGTGCGCCCGCCCTCCGTGCCCGGCGAAGAAGCCAGCGTCGTCACGCAGCCAACGGAAACGCCCGCCCTCACCCCCGCCGGCGCGACAACGGCGCCCGCCGAACCGACCGCAACCGGCGGCGAGCCCACCGTCACGCCGCTGCCTACCGAGGTCCCCACGCAGGCCGCTACCGCTACACCCACTCCGCCGCCCACGCCGACTCCGGGCCCCACCGAATACGTGGTCCAGGACGGCGACACCTGGTTCGGCGTGGCCGAAGCGTTCGGGGTGGACGGCTTCACGCTTGCCGAGTACAACGGGCGCACGCTCGACGAGTACCTCCACCCTGGCGAGACGCTGCTCATCCCGCCGCCCGCGCAGTAGGCCACCGTGTGCGATAGCCTCTGCGCGATCAGCCCGGACGGCGCGCTCTTCGCCAAGAACTCCGACCGCCCATCCTCCGAAGCCCAGCTGATCGAGGCGTACCCCGCTCGTCCTGAGGCTCACGAAGGGCGGGCAGGCGGCGCCGTTCGCGCCACCCATATTGAGATCGAAGACGCCGGCGCAGCCGCGCTCCTCGGCTCGCGGCCGGAGTGGGGCTGGGGGTTCGAGCACGGCGTCAACGAGCACCGCATCGCCATCGGCAACGAGAAGCTGTACACCCGCCTCAACCCGAACAAGGAGGCGCCCGGCCTCACGGGCATGGACCTCGTGCGCTTGGGCCTTGAGCGCGGGCGCAGCGCCGATGAAGCGCTGGAGGCGATGACGTCTGCGCTAGAACGCCACGGCCAGGGCGGCGTCTGCGATCAGTCCACCGGCGAATCGTACTTCTCCTCGTTCCTGATCTGCGACCCGGCGAACGCCTGGGTGCTGGAGACCAGCGGCCGCTGCTGGGCCGCGAAGCGTGTCGAAGGCCGCGCCGCGATCTCCAACCGCATCAGCATAGGCCGGGACTGGACGCGCGCCTCGGAAGACGTCGCGCCGGGCGATGACTGGGACGAGCGCCGCCATCCGCGCGCGCCCACCGGCCACGCCGACGTCCGCCTCGCCGCCAGCAACGCCTGCCTGGCCGGGGAGGTCACGCCGGCGACCCTCGCCGCGCACCTGCGCAATCACGGCGGCCCGGCCGGCATCCCGCCGGACTTCGAGCCGGTCAGCGGCCGCGGCATCAGCGTCTGCATGCACCTCCGCGGCTTCCAGAACACGACTTCGTCCATCATCACGGCGCTTCCCGCCGATCCCGGGCGCCCGCTCCGGGCCTGGGTCGCGCCGGGGCAGCCGTGCGTAAGCGTCTACGTGCCCGTCTTCCCGCCCCACGCCGTCCCGGTCGCGCTCGCCGAGCCGGCCACCTGGCACGCCTTCGAAGCGCTCCGCCAGTGGGCCGAAGCTGACGACGCCGCACTTTCCCGCATCCGCGAGACGTTCGCGCCGCTGGAGGGTGAGCTGTGGGCGGAGGCGGACGCAGTCGCCGGGCAGGCGGACAAGCACGCCGCGTTCGTGGAGGACGCCTGGACCCGGGTGTGGGACGCAGCGGCGCGCCTGGCGTCCGTGCGAACCCGAGCGTAGGGCGCAACGCCGGAACAACGTCGGATTGGATCGCGTGCCACTCCCCGCTTCCAGATGACGCGCTGGGCGCGCTACCTTCGTCCCGTGCTGGACGCGGCCCGCGAAACCTACCGGCCCCTGATCCGCGACATGCCTGCCGACGAACGCCCGCGCGAACGGCTGCGCATGCGCGGCGCGGAGGTGCTCTCCAACGCCGAACTCATCGCCATCCTCCTCCGCACCGGCGTGGCGGGCGAGAACGTCGTCTCTGTGGCGCAGCGCCTGCTGGCGCGCTTCGAGGGGCTGCGCGGCCTCGGACGGGCCAGCTACGGCGAGCTGGCCGGCGAGCGGGCGATGGGCGGCGCGAAAGCGGCGCAGCTTCTCGCCGCGATCGAGCTGGGCAAGCGCATCGTCCAGGCTACGCCGGAGCAGCGGCGCATCATCCGCACGCCGGAAGACGTGCACGCCATGCTCTTCGGCGAGATGGCGCTCCTGGAGCAGGAGCACCTGCGCGTCATCCTGCTCACCACCCGCAACGAGGTCGTCTCCGTCCGCGACGTCTACAAGGGCAACGTCAGCAGCGCCGTCGTCCGGCCGGGCGAGGTCTTCCGCGACGCCATCCGGGAGGGCTGCCCGAACATCGTGATCACGCACAACCATCCCTCCGGCGATCCCTCGCCCAGCGCGGAGGACGCCGCCCTCACCAGGCTCCTGATCGAAGCCGGCAAGCTCCTGGGCGTCGAGCTGCTGGACCACATCGTCATCGCCCGCCGTGGCTTCGTCAGCCTGCGCGACCGCAAGATGGGGTTTCCGTGACCAAATCGTTATAATGCCGCCATGCCACGGTTCCGGCTCATCGCGCTTGACCTGGACGGGACGCTGCTCAACTCTGGGATGAAGGTCTCGGAAGCGAACCAGGAGGCGCTGCACAAGGCAATGGACGCCGGCGCTCACATCGTCCTCGCCACGTCGCGCTGGTTCGGCCTGGCCAAGCGCACCGCTGACCGCCTGGGCCTGGAGACGCCGATCATCTGCTCCAACGGCGCCGAGGCCCGCTACCCCGACGGCCGCGAGGTGTTCCACCTGCCGCTGGACGCCGAGGCCGCGCGGGAGATCGTCACCTGGGGCGACGACCACGGCTGGGAGATGTTCACCACCGTCGGCACCTCCACGTACATGAACCCCCGGCCGGGCATCATCCCGGAGAAGCTGCCCGGCGGCCTCAAAGTCGCGGAGCGCCAGTCCGCCCACCTGGGCGACGCCGACCCGACCTGCGTGCAGATCTGGCAGGAGGCCTCCGTCCGCGAAGTGGGCGAGCGTTTCGCGCCGAAGTACGAAGGGCGCGTGCGTTTCTCCTTCAACACGCCCGTCGGCCAGCCGCACTACGTGGTCATCACCCATCCGAAAGCCGAGAAAGCCACCGGCCTCGCCGCTGTCTGCGAGGCGCTGGGCGTGCCGGCAGCGGAGACCATCGCCATGGGCGACTCCGAGTCCGACCTGGCGATGCTGCGCTGGGCCGGGCTGGGCATCGCTATGCGCAACTCGCCGGACATCGTGCGCAAGGAGGCGCTGCACATAGCGCCCTCCAACGACGAAGACGGCGTGGCCTGGGCCATCTCCCGCTTTGTACTCTAATCAACAAATTGGGTCGCAAGCGTAGCTCATATTTGCTTGACGGATTACGCCTGGACGCCCATAATTTCGCACACTTCAACCTGAGTGAGGTGGTAGCCACCCCCTGACATCCACCCCCTCCCTCGCCCGCCGGCTCTCGGTAAGGTTCCCCGCCGCCGGAGCCGGCCTTTCTTACCCTCCGGCCAGCCTCTCCCCTTCCGCCTGCACCACGCGGTAAACCTCGGCGATCGGCAGCCCGCCCGCCTCCGCAATGGCACGGCACGCTTCGAACTCCGGCGCGACCTGTGGCCGCTCGCCCGGCAGGCGCTTCACCTTCACCGCCGCCGGCCCCAGCGACGACTCGAACTCGATCACCTCGCGCTCGGCCTCCCAGCGGTGCACAGGCCGCACTCGCACGCCCAGCGTCGAGGTCTCGCGAAGCAGCAAACGTGCGACCCGCTCCTCGTCCGCCTCGGAGCAGATCACCGAGAGCACGAAGGCGCTGCGGCCCTTCTTCATGGCCACAGGCGTCAGCCAGGCGTCGGCGGCGCCCTCACGGAGCAGCTTCGCCTGCACGTAGGCCAGCATCTCCGGCGTCATGTCATCGATGTTCGTCTCGATCAGCAGCATCGGCCGCGTCGCACGCTCGGCCTCCGCCTCGCCCAGCCACAGGCGCAGAACGTTGGGCCGGCCCGCCGGGTCCCGCGTGCCGGCGCCGTAGCCTACCGCTTCGACCGTCATCTCCGGCCGCTCGAACGCCGCCAGCGTCGTAACGATCGCCGCGCCGGTGGGCGTCACCAGTTCGCCGTGGAACGCCCCGGCCCTGACCCGGGCCGGCGATCCTGCAAGCAGCGCCAGGGTGGCCGGAGCGGGCACCGGCAGCGCGCCGTGCGGGCCGCTCACCTCTCCCTCACCCAGCGGCAGCGGCGAGCAGTACAGCCTCTCGGCGCCCAGCAGGCGCAGGCCGGCGACGGCGCCCACCACGTCGACGATGGCGTCCACCGCGCCGACGTCGTGCAGGTGCACCGCATCGGCAGGCTCACCGTGGACCGTGGCCTCGGCCTGTGCCAGGCGGCGGAAGACAGCGGCGGCGCGCTCCTTGTCCGCGTCCGGCAGGCGGGCGTCCGCGACGATGCGCAGGATGTCGCCCAGCGTGCGCGCCGGCTGCTCGTCCCGCACGTCGACGACGGCGTGGGTGCCTGTGATGCCGGCGCGCTTCACTTTCTGCGCGCTGAGCAACCAGCCCTCCAGCGGCAGGCCGGACAGCGCGTTCTGCAGGTCCGCAAGCGGCAGGCCGGCGTCCAGCATGGCGCCCAGCAGCATGTCGCCGCTGACGCCGGAGAAGCAGTCCAGGTAGGCGACGCGCAACTCTTACTCCGCCACGCCGCTCTGGCGGTTGATCACGGCCGCCATGTAGCCGGCGCCGAACCCGTTGTCGATGTTGACGACGGCGACGCCCGCCGCGCAGGCGTTCAGCATCGCCAGGAGCGGCGCCAGCCCGCCGAAGCTGGCCCCGTAGCCGACCGACGTCGGCACGGCGATCACCGGCGCCCCCACGAGGCCCGCGACGACGCTGGGCAGCGCGCCCTCCATCCCGGCCACGACGACGACGGCCTTCGCGCTCTGCAGCCGCTCCGTCTTGTCCAGCAGGCGGTGGATACCCGCCACGCCCACGTCGTACATGCGGTCTGCAGCGCTGCCCATCAGCTCCGCGGTCACCGCCGCCTCTTCGGCGACGGGAACATCGGATGTGCCCGCGCAGCAGACAGCCACGCCCGGCCGCCTCGCCTCACGCGCGCGGTCAAGGGTGATGGCGCGCGCCTCCGGGTGGTAGACGGCGTCCGGCAGACGCTCCTTGACCGCGCGGTAGGCCTCCAGGCTTGTGCGGGTGACCAGGAGACGGTCGCCCTGGGCTGCCAGGCGCTCGGCGATCGCGGCCGTCTGCTCCGGCGTCTTGCCCTGGCCGAAGACCACCTCCGGAAAGCCGGTGCGCAGCGCGCGGTGATGGTCCAGCGCCGCGTAGCCCAGGTCCTCGTACGGCATGTGCCGCAGCCGCCCCAGCGCCTCGTCAACCGTAACGGCGCCCGCTCGCAGCGATTCCATCAGCTCGCGCAGGCGTGACTCGTCCATGGGGAAGCCAGTGTATCAGGCTAGAGCGTGAAGTAGAGCACGAAGAACGCGCCGGCCAGCAGCCGGTAGCTCACGAACGGCAGGAACGTCCGTGTCTGCACCAGGCGCATCAGGAAAGCGATGGAGATGAACCCGACGATGGCCGCCGCCGTGGCGCCAACCACCATCTGGTCCAGGTTGTCGGTGAGCGTGCCGTCGCGGAGGGCTTCCGAAAACTTGAGCAGCGCCGCTCCGCCGATGGCCGGCGTCGAGAGCAGGAACGAATAGCGCGCCGCGTCCTGCCGATTGAAGTTGCGAAAGAGGCCCGCGGCGATCGTAGCGCCCGAGCGTGAGACGCCCGGGACCAGCGCCATGGACTGCGCACAACCGATGAAGAGCGCGTCTTTCCAGGTGGCGTCGGAGAGGGTCTTCGTGGCGCGGTCAAGCCGGTCCACGGCCAGGAGTACGAAAGCGAACAGGAATAGCATCGTACCAACGACTACGGGGTCCCGGATCCAGTCTTCGAACTTCTTCTCGAAGAGGATGCCGAGGATGCCTATCGGGATCGAGCCGAGGATGATCAGGCCCAGGACGTGCGCGTTGTAAAGCTCACCGATCCGCGGCTCCCGGTCACCGGACACCCAGCGTAGCAGGGCGCGAGCCATGGAAAGCCACTCCCGCCAGAAATAGACCAGCACGGCCACCGTCGTCCCCACGTGCAGCGCGACGTCAAACGTCAGGTTGTCCGTGAACTGCCAGTGGAAGAGGTCACGGACGACGATGAGGTGCCCGGAAGAGGAGATGGGGAGGAATTCGGAGAGGCCCTGCACAATGCCGAGCACTATGGCGTGGAGCAAGTCTTCCATGGGCCACCCTCAGGATAGCGGCGGCCTGCCTTAGCGGCTATCGCGCCTCCCGCCGTGGCGAGGCTATAGAGTGAGAAGACTGTAGCAAAACTCGCGATTTCTACTTGTCAACATTAAAACGGCGTTGTTATACTCCGCAGACAAGACTGCAAGGGGGAGGGATATCGTGCTTGGAGTGTCTGGCTTTCCCAAGTGTCAGAAATGCGACGTGGGGGACCTCGTTCCTCTCTCGGATTTCGGAAGCCAGGGGGCGGCCATCTATTACAAGGCATGGGCCTGCACCAACCCGGCGTGCGGGTTCAACATCAAGATCCGCAACGGCGACCTCTACATCGACGAGCCGATCAGCAATGGAGCGATGCACACACCGCGCATAAGAGCGTAGATTCGCCGGGCAAGAAGACATAAGGCCCCGGTTCTCCGGGGCCTTTCCCGTTCCCCGTTCGAAATTCCCGCGCCGATGGGCGACAATATCAGCATTGCCGCAGCTACTGTTCGCTGGGGCGAGCGTTATACATGTTTGTGGCCGAGTCGTGGAGGTGGAAGCTGAACGCCATGGCCCGGGCAGCCATCCTGGCCGCCGGGGTGGCTGCCCTGCTCGCGCTGGGCAGCCACTCGCACCGGGCGCTGGCCGGCTTCGATTGCTCGGCTACTGGCAGCCCGCAGGGCCCGTTCAACCTGGAGACATGGGAGGCCGGCGACTACAAGACCCGCTACGATACCGCCTTCGACCTGGCCGGCTCCAACCAGCTCTTCCCCGATAACGGCTTCGCGCTCCCCGCCGATGAGACGGGCGACCGCAGCGCCGGCTCCGGCACTCTGGCCGCACCCTACGTCCCGCCGGTGCTGCTGAAAGCGATCGCCTACATCGAAAGCGGGTGGGCGCAGGCCAGCTACGATCCGCTGGTGCAGTACGGCGAAACAGGCCCGACGCTGGTCTCGGCGGACTGCGGGTACGGCATCATGCAGGTCACATCCGGCATGCAGAACGTCTCCGGCAAGCCCAACCTGGACCAGTCGATGATCGGCGGGCACTACGCCTTCAACATCGCGCGCGGCGCCCAGATCCTCGCCTCCAAGTGGAACGACGCACCCGAATACCGCCCGATCGTCGGCAACCGTGACCCGCACATCATCGAAAACTGGTACTACGCGCTCTGGGCCTACAACGGGTTCGCCTTCAAGAACCACCCGCTCAACTCCGGCTACGACCCGAACCGCCCCCCGTACGACTGCCAGCCCGGGACGCCGCGCAACTATCCATACCAGGAGCTTGTCCTGGGCTGCGTCGCCCATCCACCGACGCGCGATGGGCAACCCCTCTGGCCGGCCCAGCCGGTGACGCTGCCCAACCTCTCCGACCCCGCGTACGCCGTCCCGCTGGACCCGAACAACTGGAACAGCTGCTCCTTCGACCTGCAGTGCGCGGCGATGGACATCCCCACGCCGGCGGACGCCCACACGGACACCTCCACGCCGGGCCAGGACCGCGCGGCGCTCCTCGGCTCGCCCATCGCGGCCGCGAGCCCGGCGCCGGTCAACGTCAGCACCAACGACGGGCACGCCCAGGCCACGCTGTCCGTCGCCAACAATGGCACCGGTCTCATGACCTGGCGGGCGCAGTCCGTGCAGAGCTGGATATCGGTCTCGCACTCGGAGGGGGTTACCCTGGGCACGGACCTCGGCGGCGCGTACTCGACACCCCTATCCGTCAGCATCGACACCTCGGGCCTGCCGCCGGGGCAATACACCGGCGCTGTCGGCCTCGAATCGGAGTGGGCGGCGCTCGTGCCATACACCGTCACGGTGTACGTGAACCCGCCGCAGGTGAGCTGCGGCCTGCCGCTCACAGCCAGGGATGCTCTCGCCATCCTCAACAACCTCAGCGGCGTGGGAGGCTGCGTCTCCGTTGTCAACGACGCCAACTGCGACGGCGCCGCCGACAGCCGCGACGCCCTCCTCGTGCTGGAGTACATCATCGGCCTGGTCACAACGCTGCCAAACACATGCTAGCCAGCGTCCTTCCACACGCCCCGTACGCTCGTTCCTTGCCCGCCGCAGGTACCGCCTATAACATCAGCCTGAGCGGGCAGAATGCCCGGGTTATGTAGATATGGCACGAGCCGAAGTATTGCGACGAACCCCCATCAGTACCTCGCTGGGCCCGGTGGACTACCTTCGCCACCTCGCCGATTTCTGGAGCCGGCGTGACCTCCTCTGGCACATGACCGTGCGCCACCTGCGCGGCCAGTACAAGCAGTCCGTACTCGGCTACGCGTGGGCGTTCGTGAACCCGCTGAGCCAGATGGTGATCATGAGCTTCGTCTTCTCCACCATCCTGAAGATCGGCACCGCCGGAAACGCTCCGTACCCGCTCTTCCTCTTCGTGGGACTGGTGCCGTGGCTGTTCTTCTCCGCTGCGCTGGCCTCCGGCACAGACGCTGTGACCGGCGCCTCGTCGCTGGTTACCAAGGTGTACTTCCCGCGCGAGGTACTGCCGACTGCCGCTGTGCTCACGAAGCTGGTGGATCTGTTCTTCGGCTTCGTAATCCTGGCGATGCTGATGATCTACTACGGGCGCCTGCCGGAAAGCACGTGCTACTGGTTCCCGCTGCTCTTCACAGTGCACCTGATCTTCGTGATGGGCCTGACCTACCCGCTGGCCGCGCTCAACCTCTACTTCCATGACGTGCGCTTCCTCGTGGGCGTGGTGCTGACGCTGTGGTTCTACATGACGCCGGTCCTCTACCCGATCAGCACCGTGCCAGACAAGTACCGCTGGGTGTTTGACCTCAACCCCAACGCCGTCCTCATAGACGCTTACAGGCGCGTGATCCTCTACGGGCAAGAGCCAGACTTCAAGAAGGTGCTGGTGGGCGCCGCCATCGCCGCCGTCACTTTCCTCATCGGCTATTACCTGTTCAAGCGCATGGAGTCCGGATTTGCGGACAGCATTTGATCAGGTAGAGATCGCCTTCGAAGAGGTGACCAAGCGCTACGCCCTGCGCGATGGCCGCACCCTGCGGGAGTTCGCTTCCTCGCTCGTCTCGCGGCGCCCCTTCACGAACCAGTTCTGCGCGCTGCAAGACGTCACGTTCTCCATCTCCCGCGGCGAGACGGTGGCGCTCATCGGCCGCAACGGCAGCGGCAAGAGCACGGCGCTCAAGCTGATGGCCGGCGTCACCGCGCCCAGCTCCGGCCAGGTCTACATCGGCGGGCGCATCTCGCCGCTGATCGAGCTCGGCGCCGGCTTTCACCCGGACCTGACGGGCCGCGAGAACGTCCACCTCAACGCCTCGATCCTGGGCATGAGCGGCCGCGAGATCAAGGAGCAGTTCGACGCCATCGTCCAGTTCGCAGAGCTGGAGGAGTTCATCGACACGCCCATCAAGCGCTACTCCTCCGGAATGTACGTGCGGCTGGGCTTCGCGGTGGCCGTGCACAGCAACCCGGAGATCCTGCTCGTGGACGAGGTGCTGGCCGTTGGGGACGCGTTCTTCCAGGAGAAGTGCCTCGAGAAGATGCACGACTTCCGCTCGAGGGGCGTGACCATCGTCCTCGTCTCACACAGTACGGCGCTTGTCAGCGAGTTCTGCGAGCGCGCCATCTGGCTGGACCACGGCCACATGCTGGGGGACGGCCCCGCCAAAGAGATCGTCCAGCGCTACATCGAAACGGTCCCTCACGCAGCGGGGGTTGGTGTCTAATTGGCGGATTCGGCGCTTGACCGTCCCCGCCCCGGCATCTTCCCCAACTTTCGTGACCTGATCCGCACAGACGAAGACGCACGCAACATCGCGATCATCACCGTTGCCTTCGCGCTCGTCGTGGCCAGCGTGTACCTGGTGGGCTGGATCGCCTGGCAGACGTTTGGCCTGGCGGCAGGCTCACCCGCCGGGCTCGTCCACTCGGTCTACGACCGCTGGGACGTCCTCAACTACGAGCTCATCGCCCACAACGGCTACGGCTCCGCCCGGCACTACCCCGCCTGGTTCCCGCCAGAGCCCGTGGTAATGCGCCTGGCCATCTGGCTGCAGCTGTCGCCGCTATACGCCGCGACCGCCGTGGTGCTCGCCCTCGCGCTCGCTAGCTGCGTCGTGCTCTACCTGCTGACACGGCTGGACCACGGACCGGAGCAGAGCCGCGACGCCTCGCTCTTGCTCCTGGTCTACCCGGCATCACTCTTTCTGTTTATCCCCTACAACGAGGCCTTCCTCGTATTCGCAACGGTCACAGCCTTCTACTTCGCGCGCCAACGCATGTGGCCGCTTGCGGGGCTAATGGCTGGCCTCGCCAGCGGTACGCGAATGCCCGGTCTTATCGTCGGAGTAGGGATCGCAGTAGAGTATGCGCACTCGCTGGACTGGGACTGGCGCCGCGTGCGAGCGGACGCTCTCTGGCTCGGCCTGGCGCCGCTCGGCTTGCTGTTGTACATGACTTACCTCTACTTCGCCTTCGATGATCCGCTGGCCTGGTACCACAGGTTCCGCGAGATCCCACACCTTGAGACGCTGCCCGTACGCTCCGGCCCCATCCACTTCATCCCCTCCCTGATAGACGATATCCGCACGATATGGATCACTCACTCCACCAACGAATGGATCTCGAACGTCAGCGGACTGGCCGGCCTGGTCTACTGGCTGTGCGCTCTGGTCCTGATGATCTGGCTGCGCCTCCGCCCAAGCTACATCGCCTTCTCAGTGCTGATCATGGGCCCCGCGTTGGACTACGGCCGGCTCGACGCCTTCAACCGCTACACGCTGCCGGCGTTCCCCATGTTCATCGCCTTTGCCGTGTTGATCCAGCGCTACCCCATCATGCGGGCGCCGTACATCGCGATGTCCTTGGGGCTGCTTTACCTGACCGGCGGCCTATTCGCAGTGTTCTACCTGCCAGGCTAGGCCGGCTGACTACATCTCCCACATGTCCGGCGTCGGCATCACGCGGCGGCCGCGGACAGTGTAGCGGGCCTGCTGGAAGCCGGTCACGTTCTGCTCGGCCGTGGCGCGGCCGGTGATCTCGAACCCCAGGTGCTCGACCATCGCGTCCACGCAGCGCGGGTTCGGGCCCCACCAGTTGGTGGGCTCGTCGTTCAGTTCGGTGCCCGGGTAGAAGAGCATCATCGGCTTGCCCAGGTCGTCGTTCAGGGTGACGTGCGTCTCGACGATCAGCTCTTGCCCGCAGACGGCAGCCGTCTTGTACAGCCCGTAGAGCGGGAACTTCAGGTGATAGAGCACGCCGTACAGCAGCACAAAGTCGAACATCCCCGTCGTCTGCGGATCGAGATCGTAGACCGACATGCCACGGTAGCTGGTCACGCGTGAGCCAAACGCCTTACCCGCTAGCTCGAACGCCTCCCGCGCATCGGGGAAGCCCGCCGGATCCCGGTCGATCGCGAGAACGCGAGAGGCGCCACGGCGCTCGGCCTCATAGGCGAAGATGCCATTCATCGTCCCAATGTCCAGCAGCGACTTGCCGCGCAAGTCCTTCGCCGAAGGGAACTGGTAATTCGTCTCCCAGTTCGGCATTTCCAGGGAGAAGCCCGAAATCCCCGGCGTGGTGTACTCCGGCGTCAGGCGCAGGCAATGGTACCACCGAAGCTTGTTCGCCTCTGCAACGATCTCTTCCGGGCTAATCCCGCTCTGCTTGCCGACGATCGGTAGTTTCATCTGTGCCCCCTAGCTGCTACCAGGACCGGTCTGACAGGTCAGCCGGCCCGAACGATAGATACGGCGCCTTTTGCGCCACGGCAATCGTCTGCTCGCTGATGCGGTGCTCCGGCGCGCTCCCGCGATACGCCAGGACGGCGAACCCCAGCGCTCGGAGTCGCTGGTACAGGTCGTTCCCGTAGTTGCGGTAGACCAGCGTCATCTCCGCGTGGTACTCCGGCTCCATCAGGTGCATATCCACACCGTCGCGCACCTCCACCCGCACCTCGGTCGTTTCCTGCTCTCCAATTCGCGGCACCTGAAGGACCAGGAAACCTCCCGGTTTCAGCACGCGATAAACCTCGCGCCAGGCGGGCTCGTCCTCACGCACGTGCTCGAACACGTCGGAAGTGAGCAGGACATCCAGCGATTCGTCGCGCAGCCCGAGCTGGGAGAGATCGCCCTTCACGCAGTGCTCTGCCAGACTCTCGAAGACCAGGTTGATGTACGAAAAGCGCCCAGCCAGCCGCGACGGCGTCGCACGGTAGCCGGACGTCTCCAGCAGCACCTTGTTCTGGGGCGGCCAGGCTTCCAGGGGCTCCGGTTGGCCCAGGCAATGGCCCAGCATCTTGATCAGCATTCTGTCACGGCTGGTGCTGCCGCAAGTCAGGCAGTGATAGCTCTCGCGCGGGACGTTGACCGGTGGGTGATGGAAGCCGGCCGTTGAGCCGCAGATGTTGCAGAGCCCGGTGAAGACATCGGCGGAGGCCGGCCGCACGGGCACGCCATTCGTGCGATCGCGCAAACGCCGGAGGAAAGGCAGGCGATTCACGCTCGCCTAACCAACGCGCCGCTTCGTGTATGGCCAGTGTTCTGCGAGGTCTTCGGCAGCGAGCAGCGGCTTGCAACGGACCTCCCCGCTATCGATCTCCTTCTTGCTGGCCAGGTGCACCATCTCCGGCAACTTGTCCGCCCACCGCCTGAGGAAGATCTCCCGGTTGCGCGCCTGGGCCTCCTCGGTGGCCGTCTGATTACGGGCCATGCTCATGCCGTGGTAGTGGATGAGAACGCTGCCCCGGTGCAAGACCAGCGCGTACCCCTGCGACTTGATCCGCATGCAAAGGTCCGTGTCTTCGTAGTAACCGCGCAAATAGTCCTCCGAGTATCCGCCCAGCTCCTTGCGCACCATCAGGCAGGCCGCCGTCAGCGCGTCGACCTCGATCGCCGACTCATCGCGCGGGGCTTTGCCGTGCATGTTGACGTGGTACGGCGTCAGATCGTCGCGCTGGAACATCTTTCCATCGTGCTGGACGGTCCCGTCCGGGTAGAGCAGCCGCGAGCCCACCGCTCCTACGCGCGGGTTGCGGTCCAGCATGTCGATCAGGGGCTCGATCCAGCCGGGGAAGGCCTCGATGTCATCATTCAGGTAGAGGACGTACTCCCGGGTGGCGATGGCCTGGCCCTGGTTGTTGAAGGCGGCGAAGCTCTTGTTCTCGGTATTCTGGATCACCTTCAGGTACGGGTAGTCGATCGAGGCGAGGTAGACGCCCGTGCCATCGCTGCTGGCGTTGTTGACCACGATCAATTCGTATCCCGGCGGCGTGTGCCTGAGCACCGATTCGACCGCGCGCTGTAACACCGGCAGGTTGTTGTGCGTGCCGATGATGATCGACACCTTGTCCGTGCCGGACACCGCCCTGTACATGCGCTCCGCCACCATCTGCGGCGAGAAGAAGCGCGCCCGCTCCCGCGCCGCCTTCGAAAGCTGTCGCCAGTGGTCAGGCTCGGTGGCCAGGCGCCAGGTATCGTCCACCAACTCCTCCAGCGTATCGAAGAGGTAGCCGTCCTGGCCGCTGGTGATGATCTCCGGCGGCCCGCCCGAGTTGAACACGACGGGAACCGCGCCCGAAGCCATCCCCTCCACAATCGTGATGCCGAAGTGCTCTTGCGCCGCCGGCTCCTTCACCGAATAGCCTGTGGCGTGCCAGTAGACGGACGCGCGTCCAAAGAGCTCCCGCAGCTCTTTCGCCGGGAGGTTGACCGCGAACTCGATCGGGTAACCCCAGGAGTGCTTTGCCAGGTGGTCCTTGTACACCGCCTCCCCTTCGTCGATCGTCGCTCCGGCCAGGACAAGCTTCCAGCCCTTGAGGCCGCGGTCGCAGAGCTGCTTGAAGGCCTGGATCATCATGACGTGCGCTTTGTCCGCGTAGGCGCTGGGCAGCGCGAAGCGGCTGCAGTGCAGGATCAGCCCCTCTTTCGGCCCCGTGGCGAACTCGTCCACGTCCACGCAGGGCGGAATCACCACTACGTCCTGCGTGTTGTAGCGCTCACGCGTGTAGCCCGCTGCGTACTCCCCGTTAACGATGTGGGTGTAACCGGCGCCGTCCAGCTGCACGAAGGGGAAGAACACCATGTTGAAGCGCTTCGGAGTGGGCGCGGGCCAGATGCGCTCGTTCCAGACGGATAGCCAGACGTCGTACGTCTTCTCGCAGCCCGGCGTGAAGTGCCGCACCCTGATATCGCCGATGTCGATGAGCAGGTTCTCCAGGTACCAGGTGCGGTCGCGGAGCGGCGTACCCGGGGGCAGCAGTAGCTCCACGTCGAAGTAGCGGGCGAGCGGGATCAGCAGCTCCAGCGCATGCACCGTGCCGCCTCCCACGCTCCAGCAGTGCTCGCCGTAGGCGCCCACCCGCAGCGGAGCGACTTTCGGGCGGCCCGTCAGGTCATCTCGTACAGGAGAGGGCGCCTTTCCGCCACGGCGCAGCGGCTTCGTCACCATTCGCGCGCCCCGGCCGCCCAGGCGCAGCGCCCCAACGCCGGTCTTCCCGCCCGCCACTATCGCCTTGTAACGCAGGCTCCCGCGCGGGGCGATGGTCCGTGCGTACGGACGCATCTTGTTCAGCATGCGCCAGCCCACTGACCCTTCGATGTCGCTGATGCGGCGGAGCGCACCCTCCAGCTCACCGGTGCGCACCTGGAGGTCGCGCTGGAGACGCTTGTTCTCGCCGATCAGCCGCTCGCCTTCAGACTTTGCGCCTGCCAAATCTGACGATGTCCGTGCGAGGTCCGCCACGTAGGTCTTCATCTCATATGGGCCACCCAGCATTGCGTGCTCTGTCATCTCGGGCAGTGGCGAGTCCGAGCAAACAGCGACGAAATACAACGCGTCGCCGGGCGCTATGCCTACTGCCTTGTGGAACTGGATCTCGGGTGAAAGCAGGACATCCGCCGATGCGTTCGTCGCACCTGTAAGCACACTGCTCGTGATCCAGCTCTCCTGCGGGTAGTACTCGATTCGTTCGAAGACGCCGGACAGGGCGTCTTGCAGCTCATCGAAGGTGAATTCATGGACGTGAAACTCGTTCCCCTCGACGAACACGCCCTTGTTCGGTGTCGAGACCAGGAAGAGCCCGCCGGGCCTCAGCACACGCTTAACCTCGGCCAGGAATGCGAAGGGGTCATGAAGATGCTCGATCGTCTCAAACGAAACAACAACGTCGAACTGAGCGTCAGCCAGCGGCAGCTTCTCAGCGTTTCCGGCTACAAAATCGGGCCCGCCCGCGGAGTGACGCGCCAGGCTGTAGCGGACGGCCTCGCAAGAAAAGTCGACGCCAACCACTTCAGACGCGCCGGCGGCCTTCAGCAACTCGCTGCCATAGCCAGACCCGCTCGCCACATCCAGCACGCGCTTGCCGCGCACGACGGGCGCAGCGAACAGGTAGCGGACCATGTGCTCTGCGTAGACAGACGCCTGCTTGTGGGCGTCTGGGATCATCCGTTCGCCATTGTTGATGGATTCGGGGACTTCGTGCGTTTGCGTCATGCGCAGAATCGGGCAAATTATAGCATCGCGCAGCGTTATGATCAGATGCGCTCCCTTGACTCGCGCAGTACAGCGGACAACACTTAAGCTGACCTGCGCGGGCGTCCCGCGCTGTCCGGGGCCGCGAGAGGCGGCCTGGTCCGGTTATGCCAGATACCCCACCGTCCGTAGTCACAATCGTCCTCAACTGGAACGGCATCGCCGATACGCGCGAGTGCTTGAACAGCGTGCGCGCCGCCGCTTACCCGGAGAACCACGTCCTCGTCGTCGACAACGGATCGAAGAAGGACGAGGCGGGCGCGCTGGAGTCCGAGTACGGCGGCTTCATCGAAATGATCCGCCTGCCGGAGAACAGGGGCTTCGCCGGCGGCATGAACGTCGGCATCAAGCGCGCGCTGGAGCTGGTGCCGGACTACCTGCTGCTGCTGAACAACGACGTCGTCGTCGACCCGTCGTTCCTCTCGAAACTCGTGGACCAGGCGAAGCGCCTGCCCAGGCTGGCCGCCGCCTGCCCGAAAACCTACTTCTACAGCGAGCCCCGCATGATCTACTCCACCGGCGGCCGCGTCAACATCTGGCGCGGCGTGGCCAAACAGGTCGGGCGGGGGCAAGAGGACCACGGCCAGTTCGAGAAAGTGGCCCGGCGCGACTACGCGGACGGCATGTGCATGCTCATCCCCCGCTCGGCGATCGAGAAAGTGGGGCTGCTGGACGAGCAGTACTTCGCATACTGGGAAGAGACTGACTGGTGCTGGCGCGCCCGCGAGGCCGGCCTGCGCTGCTACTACGTGCCGCAGTCCCGCATCTGGCACAAGGCGCAGCGCTCCCGCTCCCCCAACGCCCGCTTCCACTACCTCTACCGCCGCAACGCGCTGCTCTTTGTGCGCAAGCGGGGGACACCGCTGCAGGTGGCCACCGCGCTTGGGATGCACCTCTTCGTCTACGGGCCGCTCTACTTCGCGCAACACCCCCGCCAGATCGCCCGCGCGGGCGCCGAGCTGCGCGCGCTGGTCTGGCACGCCCGCAACCAACCCAGGGAGCGCCCGTTAATCTAACCGTATGACAACAACAGCCACCACCAGCAAGCGCGCGGCAAGCGCAGGCACCGGCGGCGGGCCAGAAGCGCCGCTCAAGGGCCTCGTCCTCAGCGGGGGCAAGGGGAGCCGCCTGCGCCCCTTCACGTACACCAACGCCAAGCAACTGGTGCCGATCGCCAACAAGCCCGTCATCTTCTACACGATCGAGCAGCTTGTCGAGTGCGGGATCACGGACATCGGCATCGTCATCGGCGATACCGGGGAGCAGGTGAAGGCAGCAGTCGGGGACGGCTCCGCGTTCGGCGCCAGGATCACATACATCCAGCAGGACGCGCCGCTGGGCATCGCGCACGGCGTGGCCACGGCGAAAGACTTCCTGGGCGACTCCCGCTTCGTTCTGTACCTGGGCGACAACTTCGTGATGGGCGGCATCCAGTCCTACGTCGACAAGTTCTGTGCCGCCGGCAACTGCTCGCAGATCCTGCTGCACCCGGTGCCCAACCCGGAGGCGTTCGGCATCGCGCAGATGGCGGACGGCCGCGTCTCCCGCATCGTGGAGAAGCCCCAGACGCCGATGGGCAACCTGGCGGTGATCGGCATCTACATGTTCGACCCCGCCGTGCACGACGTCATCGCTACTCTCAGCCCCTCCGGCCGCGGCGAGCTGGAGATCACCGACGCCATCCAGGGCTTGATCGACCGCGGCCTGCGCGTCGACGCCGAGGTGATGGACCGCTACTGGATCGACACCGGCAAGATGGACGACATGCTCAACGCCAACCGCACAGTGCTCGCCGCCATGGCGGACCGCCGCGACGGCACGATCGACGAGAAGTCGCGCGTCCACGAGCCCGTCGTCATCGAGCCGGGCGCGCGCATTGAGGACAGCATCCTGCGCGGGCCGCTGATCATCGGCCGCGACACGGAGGTCATCGGCTCCTACATCGGCCCCAACACCGCGATCGACGCCCGCTGCCGCATCAAGGGCTGCCGCATCGAGGACAGCATCGTCATGGAGGACAGCCGCCTGGAGGACCTGCACTGGCCCGTCGTGAAGAGCATGATCGGCCGCAACGTGGAGCTCGTCGGCGGCAGCACGCCCAGCGGCTCCTACAGCCTGACCCTGGGTGACCACAGCCGGATCGAGATGCCGGATGCGTAGCGCCGGCGCGGGCACCTACCTCGTCACCGGCGGCTGCGGGTTCATCGGGTCCAACTTCATCCGGCGGCTGCTGGCTCAGCGGCCGCAGGCGCGGGTGATCAACCTGGACAAGCTAACCTATGCCGGCAACCCGGCCAACCTGCGCGATGTCGCCGGCGACGAGGGATACCGCTTCGTCCAGGGCGACGTCTGCGACGCCAACGTCGCCAGCGAGCTGGCCGCCGAGGCCGACTACATCGTCCACTTCGCCGCCGAAAGCCACGTCGACCGCTCTCTCATGGAGTCCGGCGAGTTCATCCGCAGCGAGGTGCTGGGTACCGTCGTCATGCTGGAGGCGGCGCGGGCGAGCCGGAAGCTCCAGAAGTTCCTCCACATCTCCACTGACGAGGTGTACGGCGATGTCCCCGACGGCCAGTTCTCCGCCGAGGGCGATCTCCTGCACCCGCGCAGCCCCTACTCCGCGGCCAAGGCCGGCGCCGAGATGCAGGTCATCGCTTACGTGGAGACGTACGGCCTGCCGGTCGTCGTCGCCCGCCCCTCAAACAACGTGGGGCCCCGCCAGCACCTGGAGAAGTTCGTGCCCCTGTGCACCACGAACGCGCTGCAGGAGCTGCCGCTGCCCATCTACGGCGACGGCAAGCAGCAGCGCGACTGGCTCTTCGTGGAAGACAACTGCGCGGCGCTGGACCTGCTGCTGCACGAAGGGGCCCCCGGCGAGGTCTACAACGTCGGCGCCAAAAACCACCGCTACAACATCCAGGTCGCGGAGCTAATCCTCGATATCCTTGGGCGGCCGCGCAGCCTGATCAGGTTCGTCACCGACCGCGCCGGGCACGACCGCCGCTACGGCGTCGGCTTCGAGAAGATCAGTGCCCTGGGCTGGGCGCCGGCGCACGACTTCCAGTCGGCGATCGAGACGACAGTGCGCTGGTACCAGGAGAACACCTGGTGGTGGCAGTCCGTCCGCTCCGGCGAATTCCAGGAATACTACGAGAAACAGTACGGAGAGCGGCTCGCCACCGCGAAGCCGTACGGGAGCGACGCGTGATAGACGAAGTGACCACGCAACCCGCCAAGTACGTCCTCACGAAGGACCACGCCGGCAAAGAGAACGGCTTCCTCATCGAGATGTTCAAGGACGCGGCCGGCGAGAAGACGGAGGTCTACCTCTCCGCCGCCAGTCCCGGCGCCTTCAAGGGCTACCACCTGCACCGCGTGCGCGCCGCCCGCTACATCTGCCTGCGCGGCCGCATGCGCATCATTCTCTATAAGCAGCAGCGGGGGGAGGTCGGTAAGACCCGCTGGGCCCGCGAGGAGCACATCCTGGACGCGAGCGAGCCCAGCCGCCTCTTCATCCCCAAGAACGTCGCTACCGGGCTCGAGAACATCGGCGACGAGGAAGGCTGGCTGGTCAACTACCCGGA
>DATKKM010000052.1:0-15166 GCA_035542855.1 Dehalococcoidia bacterium | reverse complement strand
ACAACGACGTTGGCATCGTCTCCTTCACCGGCTCCGACGGCAAGGAGCACGCCTACGTGATCAGCTACTTCTCGCAGTTTGCGCCTTCTGAGTACGCGGGCTACTCGTTCGGGGCGCGGATCTCGCTCGAGGTGTGGAACTCCATGGCCCCGCGCTACGGCGTCGCGGCGCAGCCGGTGGTGACGGCCGCTCCGCCGCCACCCGTCACGCCGGCGCCGACGCCGTCACCCGCGTTCACCCCTGCGCCGACCGAACAGCGGACGCCGACCCCAACGCCCACCAGGCCGCCAACGCCGACCCCGACGCGCAGCCCCACGCCGACCCCCAGCCCGGCTCCTACGCCAACCAGGCCCGTCACGCCGACGCCCAGCCCTTAGCGCGCTCCACGGCGCGCAGCCAGCCGGCGTACAGCTCCTCTCGCTTGCCGGCGGCCATCTGCGGCTCGAAGCGGCGCTCCTCCCGCCAGTTGCGAGTGACCTCTTCGCGGTCCTTCCAGAACCCCACGGCCAGCCCGGCCAGGTACGCCGCGCCCAGCGCCGTCGTCTCCAGGCAGGCCGGCCGCACCACCGTCCGGCCCAGGATGTCCGCCTGGAACTGGAGCAGGAAGTCGTTCGCCGCCGCGCCGCCGTCCACGCGCAGCTCGCTCAGCTTTGTGCCGGAGTCGCCCTCCATCGCCTCCACGACGTCGCGCACCTGGCAGGCGATCGCTTCCAGCGTGGCGCGCGTAATGTGGGCCTTCGTGGCGCCGCGCGTCAGGCCGACTATCGTCCCGCGGGCGTTCGGGTCCCAGTGCGGCGCGCCCAGCCCGACGAACGCCGGCACGACGTAAACGCCGCTCGAGTCGGCAACGCTGGCAGCGAGCGCCGCGCTCTCCGCAGAGTCGGCGAAGAAGCCCAGATCGTCGCGCAGCCACTGGACGGCCGCGCCCGCCACGAAAACAGAGCCCTCCAGCGCATATGTGATCTCGTCGCGCGCGCCATCGCCGGCCAGCCCCCAGGCGATCGTCGTCAGCAACGTGTCCGAGTGGACAGGGGCAGGGCCGACGTTCATCAGCAGGAAGGCGCCGGTGCCGTACGTGTTCTTGGCCATCCCCGGCGCGAAACAGGCCTGCCCGAAGAGCGCCGCCTGCTGGTCGCCCGCCACGCCCGCCACCCGCACCGGCTTGCCCAGCAGCGACGTCTCGCCGAAGACGCCGGAGGACGCCCGCACCTCCGGCAGCAGCGACGACGGCACGTTCAGGGCCGCCGCCAGCTCCTCGTCCCAGCGCAGGTCTCGGATGTCGTAGAGCAGCGTGCGCGAGGCGTTGGTGTAGTCGGAGACGTGCGCGCCGCAGAGACGGTAAAGCAGCCACGAGTCCACCGTACCGAACATCAGCTCGCCGCTCCGCTCGCGGAGGCCGGGGACGTTGTCCAGCAGCCACCTCACCTTCGTACCGGAGAAGTAGGGGTCGAGGAGCAGCCCCGTGCGCTCCCGGAACTTCGGCTCCAGGCCGGCGTCTCGCAGCGACTGGCATGTGCCGGCAGTGCGTCGGTCCTGCCAGACGATCGCCGGCGCCACCGGTACCCCCTCGCGGTCCCAGATGATGGTCGTCTCGCGCTGGTTCGTGATGCCGATCGCCGCGACCTGGGAGGCGTCTGCGCCGATGCGGTTGAGCGCGTCGCGGGCGACGTAGGCCTGCGTCTCCCAGATGTCCTCCGCGCTCTGCTCCACCCAGCCCGGCTGCGGGTAAGCGATCGGGTACGGCTGCTGCGAAACGGAGGCGATGTTACCCGCATGATCGAATAAAATCGCCCGGGATGAGGATGTTCCCTGGTCCAGGGCCAGCACGAAATCGGCCATGCGCATAGGGTCACGGGTCGGGAGTCGCGGGTCAAGGGGCAAACGTAGCTGCAGGTCTTCAGACCTGCCCGGCGGTGCGGCGTTGACGCCGTCCGATGCCGGGTGCCACAATCCGCTGCGCTATGGCCGCGAGCAAGCGCAAGTTCTGGAGCGTGGTGACGCCGCTGCCCGCGGCGGTCATCGCCGGGCAGGCGCAAATGATGGAGGCGGCCGGCCTGGAAGGGCTGTTCGCCCCGCAGGTCTACGGCCCGCCGTTCCTGCCGCTGGCCGCCGCCGCCGGCGCCACGACGCGCATGCGGCTCGCCTCTGGAATCGCCATCGCCTTCGTCCGCAGCCCGGTGGAGACGGCCTTCGCGGCGATGGACATGGACCGCATCAGCTCCGGGCGTTTCACGCTCGGCCTCGGCACCAGCGTCAAGGCCTGGAGCGAAGGCATCTTCGGTGGCACGTACGGCAAGCCGCTGGAGCACCTGCGCGAGGTCGTGGAGATCGTGCGGCTGGTGAACGCCGGGGCGCACACCGGGCAGCTCACCCGTTACGACGGCAAGTACTACACCCTGGACTTCAGTGAGATGCAGCCCTCCGGCGCGCCCGTCCGTGAGCGCATCCCGATCTGGATCGCCGCCTTGCGCGGGCCGCTGGTCAGCCTGGCCGCCGAGATCTCGGACGGGGTGATCGGCCACTACATCTGGTCGGTCGACTGGCTCTGCACGAAGATCCCGGAGTACCTGAAGCGCGGACTCGCGCGCGCCGGCAAGCAGCGCTCGGACATCGAGTTCAACGCGTGGCTACCGGTGGCGATCAGCAACGACCGCGCGGAGGCGATCAACGACGCGCGCGCCACCGTGGCCTTCTACGCCGGCATCCAGCAGTACGAGGAGTTCTTCGCGGCCCACGGCTTCCGCGAGGAGGCGAAGCGCCTGCAGGAGGGCGTGAAGCGCCGCGACTACCTGAGCGTCGCTCACCTCGTCCCGGACGAGATGGCGCAGGCCTTCGTCGTCTGCGGCACCCCGGACGAGGCCCGCAAGCGCATCGAGCCGGCCTGGGAGCACGTGGACTCGCTCACACTGGCCCCTCCGGCATACGGCCTGGACGCGGGCAAGGTGCTGGCCTACGCCGGGGCCATCGCGCAGACGTTCCATGGCCAGTAGCAAGTAGGAAGCGCGCGGCGCATCCTGCTACTGGTCTTCTTGCTACTGGCTACTGATTCCGGTGCTAGCATGACCGTATGGCGCTGCGATTCCTCGAACGTGAACTGCGAAGCCTCTTGGCTGAGAAGGGTCGCGACGACCTGCTCGGCGCCGGCAACATCGGCCTGACGGACGACGGCGGCACGATCTACGTGCACCTGGTGCCTCGCCCCGGCTGGCCGCACAAGGCGCAGGGCCGCGCATACGTGCTGGCCTGGGAGGACTACGCTCCTCCTGGCTCCGACGCCATGTACTGCTACCGCTGGCTGATGGGCGAGGCCCGACGCAGCCTGCGCGAGAACATCGGCGATGTGATCCTCTGGCTGGAGGGCCGCAAGTGACCAGGCTCCCCAGCGTAAATTCGGCGAAGAGCGCCGCCGAGGGCGAACGCGTGACCTTCCGCGCGAAGGTGCTGCGGCTGTGGGACGTCGGGGGCCTGCGGATGTGCCTGGTTGGCGACGCGACCGGCCTGACCCGGGTCGAGCTGGGCGCGGCGGGGGTCGCGGAGGGCGGCTCGTACGAGTTCGTTTACGCAGGGGTGCGACAATATCCCGGCGGCTGGACCAGCATCTCGATCGCGGACGGCGGTGCGGCCCTCGCCCTCGATCAGGAGATCGAGACGCCGCAGGAGGAGGCCTACATCGAGCGGACGTTCAAGATCCTGTCCGGCATCCAGCGCAAGAAGGGCCGCCGCGAAGGACGTTTACCGCCGTGGCGACACCCGGCGGAGGAGCGCGATCCATGATCAAGGTACGCAAGAGTGACGAGATCTACTCGAAGGAGGGCGGCTGGTTCTCCGCCCGCTGGCACTTCTCCTTCGACGAGTACTACGACCCGGACAACATGGGCTTCGGCACGATGCGCGTCTTCAACGACGACCGGCTGGTTCCCGGCGCCATCTGGCCGATGCATCCGCACCGCAACATAGAGGGGCTGACCTACGTGGCGGCCGGGCACTTCCGGCATGCGGACAGCCTGGGCAACGGCGGCGTCTTCCAGCACGGCGCCGTGCAGCGGATGACGCTGGGCTCAGGCGCCAACCACTCGGAGCAGAACGGATCGGAGACGGAGCCGGTGCGCTTCATCCAGATCTGGATCATGCCCAACGAGCAGAACCTGCCGCCGGGAGTCGAGCAGAAGCAGTTCACCGAGGCCGACCGCACGAACACGCTCCTCCGCGCCATCGGCCCGGACCGGGAGGGAGGCAGCGTCCTCGTCCACCAGGACGCCTCGATGTACCTCTCGCGGCTGGAGGCGGGCAAGTCGGTTGAGCACGCGTTCCGGCCGGACTTCGGCGGCTACCTGTACGTGATGGACGGCGGGCCCGTGACCCTCAACGGCACGGCGCTGGAGCACCTGGACGCGGCGATGATCTGGCAGGAGCCGGGCATCAGGATCGAGGCCCGGCAGACCGCCGAGCTCATCATGATGGAAGTGCGGGTGCGCTGAGGGCTATTTCTCGTCCTGGATGTTCGACTTGATCATCGCGATAAGCTCCGGCGTCACCTCCGTGAAGCCGTGCTCCTTCGCGTGAGCCTTGGCGTTCTCCAGCACCTCTTCCTCGGTCTCGCCGCGCACGACATGGTGGCACTGGCTCGTCGGGTTCACCTTGTTGCAGTCGATAATCTTGGACATGGGCGACCTCCTTTGGTGTAGTTCAAGCTAGCGTCCGCATCGTTACCCGTCAACGTTCGCCGCTGTAGAATGGCGACGCACCTCATGCTCGCCCAGAAGACCGCCCCCGCCCCAACGCTGGCCGAGGCGTACGCGCACTGCCGGCGAATCGCGCTCGGCCACTACGAGAACTTCCCCGTTGTCTCCTGGCTGCTGCCGTCCGCTCTGCGCGGACCGATGTACGCCGTCTACGCCTACTGCCGCGGCGTCGATGACCTGGGCGACGAGGCGGCCGGCGACCGGCTCGCGCTCCTCGACGAGTGGGAGGCCGAGCTGCGCCGCTGCTACGACGGCACGCCCGCCGATCCGCGCTTCGTGGCGCTGGCGGACACGATACGCCGCTTCGACATGCCGCCGGAGCCGTTCCTGCGCCTGGTAGAGGCCAACCGCCGCGACCAGCGCCAGGCCCGCTACGAGACGTTCGACGAGCTGCTGGACTACTGCGCCTACTCCGCTAATCCGGTGGGACGCCTTGTGCTCCGCGTCTTTGGCTACCCGGACGGCGAGCGCGCAACCCTCTCCGACGCGACCTGCACGGCGCTGCAGCTCACCAACTTCTGGCAGGACGTCGTGCGCGACTTCGCGATGGGCCGCGTCTATCTGCCTCTGCAGGACATGGCAGACTTCGGCGTCAGCGAGAGCGACCTCGCCGCCGGCCGCAGCACGCGCGCCCTACGGGAGCTGATGCGCTTCCAAGTCGATCGCACGCGTGACTACTTCCGCCGCGGACTGCCGCTGATCGGCTCCGTGCCCGGCCGCCTGCGCGTCGACCTGCGGTTGTTCACGCTGGGCGGCCTCGCCGTCCTTGACGCGATCGAGCGGCAGCGGTACGACGTGCTCAGGCGCCGTCCAACCGTCTCGAAGACGCAAAGGGTTTGGCTCGGCCTGCGGGCGCTGGCGCCGCTGGGGGTCTCGTGAGCGAGAACGGTCTGCGGGCCGCGTACGACCACTGCCAGGAGATCACGCGCCGCGAGGCGAAGAACTTCTACTACGGCTTCATGCTGCTGCCCAACGGGCGCCGCCGCGCCATCTACTCCGTCTACGCCTTCGCGCGCGGCGCCGACGACATCGCGGACGCCGGACTGCCGCCCCCTGAGGCGGCGTCGCAGCTCGCCGCGTACCGGCGCTCGCTCGAAGAGTGCCTGGCCGGGCGGCCGGCCTCGCCGGTCTTTGAGGCGCTGGGCCGCACGGTCGAGCGCTACCGCATCCCACCACGCTACCTCTTCGAGCTGATCACCGGCGTCGAGACGGACCTGACGCGCACTCGCTACGAGACGTTCGAGGAACTGATGGACTACTGCTACCACGTGGCCTCCGTCGTCGGGCTCATCTGCCTTGAGATATTCGGCTATGAGGGCGGCGAGAGCGCCCGCCAGCGGGCCGCGGATCTGGGCATCGCTCTGCAACTCACCAACATCCTGCGCGACATCGCCGAAGACGGCGAGCGCGGGCGCATCTACCTGCCGCTGGAGGAGCTGGAATGGTTCGGCTACAGCCAGGAGGAGCTGCTGGCGGGCCGGGTCACGCCGGAGTTCCGGCGTCTGATCGCCTTCCAGGTGGACCGCGCGCGCCGTTACTACGCGCTGGGCCGCAAGCTACTGCCGTACCTGCCGCGGCGGGCGCGCGCCTGCGTCGGCGCGATGGCCGGCATTTACAGCAGCATCCTGGGCGACATCGAGCGCGATCCCGGCGCCGTCTTCCAGCGCCGGATCAGCCTGGGCGCAGGCCAGAAGCTGGCGCTGGCCGGCCGTGAGCTGGTGCGGAGCGTCGTCCGGTGAACAGACGCACGGCGGTCGTCGCCGGCGGCGGACTCGCCGGCCTCTCGGCGGCCTGCGAGCTGGCGGACGCCGGCTTCGCGGTCACCCTGTTCGAGAAGCGGCCCTTCCTGGGCGGGCGCGCCTACTCATACACTGACAAGTCCAGCGGCCTCACCGTCGACAACGGGCAGCATGTGTTTCTCGGCTGCTGCACGGAATACATACGCTTCATGGAGCGCCTGGGCGTGCGCCACGCCGTGCACCTGCAGAAGCGTTTCCGCGTCCCTGTGATCGACAAGACCTGGGGCGAGAGCGTCCTCCGCGCGGACGATCTGCCGCCACCGCTGCACCTGCTTGGGTCCCTGCTGCGCTTCCGGTCGCTGTCGCCGCGGGAGAAGGCGCTGGCCGGCTGGGCGCTTTCGCAGATCCGGCTCACGGACCGTGCCCAGCACCCTGAGCTGGACTCGATCACGTTCGAAGAGTGGCTCCTCGCACGGCGCCAGTCACCGCGGGCGATCCGCAGCCTCTGGAACCTGATCGTCCTGCCCACGCTCAACACCGGCATCTCGCGGGCCTCCGCCAGTTTGGCGCTGATGGTGTTCCAGGAGGGGTTCCTGCGCTCCCGCACAGGCGCCAACGTCGGCTGGGCGAAGGTCGGCCTGAGCGAGCTGCTGGGCGCGGCGGCGCGGCGCTACATCGAATCGCGCGGCGGCTCCGTGCGGCTCGGCGAGGGCGCGGCCGCAGTCGAGCTCGAAGGCGGGCGAGTGACGTGCCTGCGCACGGACGGCGGCGACGTGACGGCAGACGCTTACGTCCTGGCGCTGACGCCTGACGCAGCTCTCGACGTCCTGCCGATGGCCGCGCGCGACGCCCGGTTCTTCATGGGCGCGAGGAGCATTCCCGTCTCGCCGATCGTCAACGTGCATCTGTGGTACGACCGGCCGGTCTGGGACCGGCGCTTCGCGGCGTTCCTGAACACGCCGGTGCAGTGGGTTTTCAACAAATCGATGCTCTGGGGCGAAGACGGCCCCGGCCAGTACCTGGACATCTCGCTGAGCGGCGCGGAGGAGTTCGCCGGCCTGCCCTCCGCCGATATCCTGCAGCTCTTCACCAGGGAGATGCTGGCGCTACTGCCGGCGACGCGCGGCGCCGGGCTGAAGCATGCGCTCGTGGTCAAGCAGCGCGACGCCACCTTCGCGGCGCTGCCGGGCATCGCGGCGTTGCGCCCAACGCAGGCGACGCCTGTCCCTAACCTCTTTCTGGCCGGTGACTGGACCGCCACCGGCTGGCCGGCGACGATGGAGAGCGCGGTGCGCAGCGGCCTCCTGGCGGCGGCCGAAGCGAGGCGGGCGTCCGGACGTTATACATACGAAACTGCCACAGCGTGACTTTGTGAAAATGCGTGCAATAACGGTTACCGGATGTTAATCTTCCTTCGGAGACAGGCCGTCCGCCCGCCGAATCACGTAGACGTTGCGCGGGCGCCCCGGTATCCTAGCGGAAAAGTATGCGCACCCACGAACAGCGAACCGGCGAACCGTCTGCATGACGACGCACATCTTCGCACTCGCGGAGCCTGCTTTTCCCGCCACGCTCAATCCCCGGAAGGAGCGCGCCCATGCTTAAGACCACCCCGAGCGATACCACCGGCCTCAAGATAAGGACGCACTCGCTGATCTACATGACGGAGCGCGGCACCCAGTTCATAGACATAACCGAGCAGGTCCTGCAGCTCGTCCAGGAGTCCGGCGTGGAGAACGGATTCACCACCGTTTTCTCCAAGCACACCACCGCCGCCATCATCATCAACGAGAACGAACCCGGCCTCATCGCCGACCTGGAGCGCATCCTCACCGAGATGGCGCCTGAGGACGCGCACTACAACCACAACACCTTCCACCCCACCGACAACGGGGAGCGCCCCAACGGCCACTCCCACGTCCAGCACGTCTTCCTCGGCGCGAGCGAGCACATCCCGATCGTCGGCGGGGCCCTCACGTGTGGCACTTACCAGCGCATCTTCCTCGTGGAGCTTGACCAGGCCCGCGAGCGAGAGGTCGTCGTCCAGATCCTCGGCTGGTGACATGCAGCCGCCGGCTGCTCTCTCCCGCCACCGGGAGCCGCTGGAAGCCCACCTCCGTTCCCTGCTAGACACGCAACAGCCACCGGCGCTGCGCCGCATGCTGCGCTATCACATGGGCTGGGAAGACGCGCACGGCGCGCCCGCCGTCCAGACCGGCAAACGCCTGCGCCCAATGCTCTGCCTGCTGTCCTGCGAGGCGCTGGGCGGCGACCCGCAGGCGGCGGTTCCCGTCGCCGCGGCGCTGGAGCTGGTGCACAACTTCTCCCTGGTCCACGACGACGTGCAGGACCGCGACCGCGTGCGCCACGGCCGGGACACGGTCTGGGCGCTCTGGGGAGACGCGCAGGCTATCAACGCCGGCGACGCCCTCCTCGCGCTGGCTCACCATTCGCTCGCGAAATCCGGGCTGCCGGCCGAAACGGTAGTGCAGTGCGCCGGCCTGCTCGCCGAGCGCACGCTGGAGATGGTCGGCGGGCAGGTGATGGACATCGAGTTCGAATCGCGCACTGACGTCAGCGAGGAGGAGTACCTGGCGATGGTCTCCCGCAAGACCGGGGCCCTGTTCGACGCCTCGCTCGTGCTGGGTGCCCTGGCGGCAGGCGCTTCTCTGACCGCCGTCGATGCCTTCGGGCGCTGCGGCAGGTCGCTCGGCATCGCCTTCCAGGTGCGGGACGATGCGCTCGGCGTCTGGGGCGAGGAAAGGCGCACCGGCAAGGCGTCCGGCGCTGACATCAGGCGGCGCAAGAAGTCGCTGCCGGCGGTCTACGCCTTCGCCCGGGCGGACGGCGGCCAGGGGGCACAGCTCGCGCGCATCTACTCGCAAGATGACGTTTCCGATGCAGATGTGGAATGGGTGCTTGGGCTGATGGACGCACTCGGGGCGCAGGCGTATTGTGCAACCGTAGCCGGCAACCAGCGCGACGCCGCCCTGCGTGAGCTCCAATCCGCCGGACTGACTCCGGAGGGCGCGCGGGAGCTGCGCGAGACAGCGGATTTTCTTCTGAGCCGCGACTACTAGAAGGAAGGAAGCATGGCGAACGGCAGGCCGCTTGCCCTATCGCTGAAGCTGGCGTGGTATTTGGTGCGCCAGAAGGCCGCCGGCCGCACCCACTTCCCCCTCACGATGATCCTGGAGCCGCTGGAGGACTGTAACCTCACCTGCACCGGCTGCGGCCGCATCCGCGAGTACGATTCGCTGATCCAGAACCACGTGACGCTGTCCGCGAAGCAGTGCCTGGACGCCGTGCGGGAGTGCGGCGCGCCCGTCGTCTCCATCGCCGGAGGAGAGCCGCTGATGCACCCGGAGATCGGCAAGATCGTACGTGGCATCATTCGCCAGAAGCGCTTCGTCTACCTCTGCACCAACGCGCTCCTCTACAAGGCGGCGATCAAGGCGATCAAGCCCTCGCCGTACTTCGCCTTCGTCGTCCACCTGGACGGCATGCGCGAGACGCACGACATTGCCGTGGAGCGCAAGGGCGTGTTCGACGTGGCTGTGCGCGCCATCCGTGAGTTCCGCGCCTCCGGCTACCGCGTCTGCACCAACACCACTCTCTTTGACGGCAACCAGCCGGAGGAGTACCACCGCTTCTTCGCCATGCTCAACGACATGGGCGTCGAGGGGATGATGGTCTCGCCCGGCTTCCAGTACAAGGAGGTCGCGCACCACGACATCTTCCTCCAGCGAGAGGAGGCGCGGTCTTTCTTCCGGCGCATCTTCGACGGCTGCCGCGACGGCATCCGCTTCTACAACAACCCGCTCTACCTGGACTTCCTGACGGGCAAACGCGAGTACGAGTGCTCCCAGTGGACGACGCCGACGTACACGCCGGCCGGCTGGCGCAAGCCCTGCTACCTGATCGCGGACGAGCACGTGCAGACCTTCGACGAGCTGATGCAGACGGACTGGAAGGCGTACGGCTTCGGGCGGGACCCGCGCTGCAACAACTGCATGATGCACTGCGGCTACGAGGGCTCGGCGATCCGGGACGCCATGTCGCACCCCAGGGCCCTGGCCGAGATGGCCTGGCGCTCCGTGCGGCCGGGCACAGGCCTGCGCTCGCCCGGGCGGACGCTCACTCCGGCGCGAGAAGAAGTCGCCGCGAAGTGATCGCCGTCTTCGCCGCCATGCAGCCGGAGGTCAGCGCCTGCCTGGGTTGGGCGAAGCACGTCCGCACGAGCGAAATCGACGGCTTCCCGGTCAGCGAGATCGATGGTGGCGTTGTCTGCCAGACGGGGATCGGTCCGCGCGCCAGGGACGCCGCGGAAGCCGTGCTGGACCGCCGCCAGGCGTCGGTTGTGCTCTCGCTTGGCGTTGCGGGCGGCCTCTCCCAGAAGGCAGAGGTCGGCGCCGTGGTCGTCTGCGATCGCATCGACCACGAATCGCACCGCCACGCCGGGGTCGACGCCACCGTCCTGAGCGATCCTAACCTGCTCACCGCCGCAACCGCTGCTGCCCGGGGGATGGGGCTACCCGTCCACACCGGCTCTTCGATCACGGTCGACGAGGCGGCATGGGGACCGGACGAGAAAGCCGCTCATCACGCCTGGAAGGGGCACGACATCGTCGAGATGGAGAGTTACTGGATCGGCGAAACGGCGGGGAGGCGTGGAATCCCGTTCCTCACCGTGCGCACGATCTCCGACAACGCCGATGACTCGCTGATCAAGACCGAGGCGATGCGTCCCGACGGGACGTTCGACCAGCAGACGTTCATCGATTACATCCGCGACCATCCAGAGGTGGCGCCGCTGGTTGCCCGCCAATACGAAGCGGGCAAGGTCGCTTTCGGCAACCTTTCGATCTTCTGCGCCGCGTTCTTGCCGCCGCTGGCCCAGCACTTCGCAGGCCGATGATCGCCGGCTCCCGCACCGCGGTCCTCGAGGGCGTCGACGAGGCGATCCGGCGCTCGCAGGAGTACTTCCTGCGCACGCAGCACCCGGACGGCTACTGGATCGGCCAGCTGGAGACGAACGTCTGCATGGCGGCGGAGTACCTGCTGTTGACGCACTTCCTCGGCGTGCGCGACGACGGGCGCTGGGCGAAGATCGCCAACTACATCCGCGGCCAGCAGCGCCCCGATGGCGCCTGGGTGATCTACCACGGCGGCCCGCCCGACCTCAACGCCACGGTCGAATCCTATTTCGCGCTGAAACTGGCCGGCGTCTCTGCAGAGGACCCGGCGATGCGCAGGGCCCGCGAGTGGGCGCTCTCCGCCGGCGGCGTGCCGAAGGTGCGGGTGTTCACCAGGATCTGGCTCGCGCTGTTCGGGCAGTGGGACTGGCGCGGCGTGCCGGTGTTGCCGCCGGAGATGATGTTCCTGCCGCACTGGTTCCCGCTGAACATATACGACTTCGCGTCCTGGGCGCGCGCGACGATCGTGCCGATGCTGATCATCCTCAGCGAGCGGCCGGTCTGCCCCGTACCGGACGTCGCCCGCATCGATGAGTTGTACCCCAACGGCCGCCAGGGCACGGACTACGTCCCGCCGAAGCCCGCCGGCGCCTCCTGGAGGCGCTTCTTCCACGAGGCCGATGGCCTGCTCCGCCGGTATGACCAGCTGGCCTCTCCCAGGGGGGCAGCCTTTAGGCTATCGGGTGGAGCGGTGGGGCGGCTCCGCGAACGCGCCTACCGCGCCGCCGAGGACTGGATCGTCGCCCACCAGGAGGCCGATGGCTCCTGGGGCGGCATCCAGCCGCCATGGGTGTACTCGCTGATCGCACTGCACCTGCGTGGCTACCCGCTGGACCACCCCGTGATGCGCCGCGGCCTGGAAGGCTTCGAGTCCGCCTCTGGCGGATGGGCGGTGGAGGACGAGCGCACGTTCAACCCGCAGGCCTGCCTCTCGCCGGTCTGGGACACCGCGCTGGCGATGATCGCGCTGCTGGACTCGGGCCTGCCGCCGGACCACCCGGCGCTGCAGCTCGCGGCGCGCTGGCTGCTGCGCGAGCAGGTGCTGACCGGCGGCGACTGGCAGGTGCGCGCGCCCGCCGTCGAGCCCGGCGGCTGGTCGTTCGAGTTCGAGAACGACATGTACCCGGACGTCGACGACACGGCGGAGGTGCTGATCGCCCTCGCGCGCACGCGGCTGCCCGACGATCGGCGCAAGCTGGCGGCGATCGAGCGCGGCCGGCGCTGGCTGCTAGGCATGCAGTCGAAGAACGGCGGCTGGGGCGCCTTCGACAAGGACAACACCCGCCGCCTGACCAACGAGATCCCCTTCTGCGACTTCGGCGAGGTGATCGATCCGCCTTCGGAAGATGTGACCGCGCACGTGATCGAGGCCCTGGCTGCGCTCGGCGACCGCGGTTCGGACGCCATGCGCCGCGGCCTCCGCTACCTGCGCCGCGAGCAGCGCCCGGACGGCAGCTGGTTCGGGCGCTGGGGCGTGAACTACGTCTACGGCACCGGCGGCGTCCTCCCGGCCTTCCGCTCCGCCCGGCGCGATATGTCGAAGGGACGCTTGCGGCGGGCGGCGGCCTGGCTGCGCGACCGCCAGAACGCGGACGGCGGCTGGGGCGAAACCTGCGCCAGTTACGACGATCCCGCCTTGGCGGGCCGCGGCCAATCGACGGCCTCGCAGACAGCGTGGGGGCTGATAGGCCTGCTGGCGGCGGACGCCCCGAACGAGGGGATCGCGGGCGGAGTGCGCTGGCTGGTGGAGCGCCAGGAAGAAGACGGGCAGTGGCAGGAGTCGGAGTTCACCGGCACCGGCTTCCCCGGCGACTTCTACATCAAGTACCACCTGTACCGGAACTACTGGCCCCTGACGGCGCTCGGCCGCTACCGGGAGGCTCTGACCTCCGAACGGTAGCTGCAGATCCACAGACCTGCCTGGATCACGCGGCCGGAATCGCGGCGTGAGCTGACGCTACTCTGCTACGTGGGGAAGCCTGGGCTAATCCAGCCCCAGGTCCGCCCGCGCTTCGTCCGTCATCTTATCGATGCTCCAGGGCGGGTCGAACGTGAAGTCCACGTCGACGTTCTTGACGCCGGGCATCAGGCCCATCATCTCCTGGATCTGCTCGGTGACCATCGGGCCGATCGGGCACATCGGCGTCGTCAGCGTCATGAGGATGCGCACGTCGCCGTCGCTCAGCCTGATGTCGTAGACCAGGCCCAGGTCGTAGATGTTGTAATGCAGTTCGGGGTCGTAGACCTCTCGCAAGATGTCCACAACGTCATCGCGCGTAACCATTTCGTCTCCATTGTAGTCGATCTGTCGCTAGGTGCGTTTTGCAGCTTGACACCCGGACTGCCGGGCGTAGAATGAGGCCAATCCGAACGGCAGCGGCCGACTCGACAACCCGCCGCTAAGCCCAAAGGGGAGGGGTCAAACAAGGCGCGTGCAGCGTCTTGTTTGCTTTCTAGCGCCTGCGGAGCGCCGGTGGTATGTTGAACCGCATGGAACCGCTGACACCCGAAGAGGCGGCGCTGGCCCTCGAGCTTCTGCAGCAGGCCTACCAGGACCTGCGCGAGGAGATCTACAAGACCGAGAACACCGACTTCCACGCCGCCCTGAAGCGCCGCGAGGAGATGCTCGCCGCGATCATCGCCAAGCTGGGCGGGCGCGCCGGCTAACCGCCCACCGTCACGCCAGACAGTTTCTCCAGCGCCTTCACCAGCGCCTGCGTCCCTTCGCCGCCGAGGCCGTCCGCCTCCACCGCCGCGAACAGCTCCCGGACCAGCGCCGTGCCCGGCAGCGAGGCGTGCTCCGCGTGCGCCGCATCGAGGGCGTAGCGCAGGTCCTTCGACTGGTGCTCCACCTTGAAGCCGGCGCGAAAGTCACGCTGGAGCATGCGTGGGGCCAGGTTCTGCACGATCCAGGAACTCGCTCCTCCGGCGCCCACCGCCTCCAGCATCCGCCCGGCGTCGACGCCCAGCTTCGTGCAAAGGACCAGCGCCTCGCAAACTGCGAGGTTGTTCAACCCGACCACTACCTGGTTGCACAGCTTCACCACCTGGCCGCTTCCGGACGGGCCGCAGAGCACGATCTTCTTGCCCATGGATTCCAGGACTGGGCGGCAGCGCTCGAACACGGCCTCCTCGCCGCCGGCCATGATCGAAAGGGTGCCCTCGATCGCGCCGCGCTCGCCGCCGCTGACCGGCGCGTCCAGCATGGCGACGCCCGCCTGCGCCAGCCGTCCGCCAATCCGCCGCACCGGCTCCGGGCCGATCGTCGACATGTCGATGTGCACGAGCCCCTCGTGCGCACCCTCGATGATGCCGCCGGGACCGAGCGCGACCTGCTCGACGTCCTCCGCGTAGCTGACGATCGTGATCACCACGTCGCTGATCTCGGCGACCTCCCGCGGGTTGCCGGCCTCCGCCGCGCCGGCCGCGACCAGCGCCTCGATGCCGGGGCGGCTGCGGTTCCAGACAGTGAGGCCGTAGCCGGCCTTGCGAAGGTTGAGGGCCATCGGCCGCCCCATGATCCCGAGGCCGATGAACCCGATCCGTGGTTTGTCAGGCATGGCGTGTGCTCCTACCGGCGTAGTTCCTTCAGCTACATTACTCTACCGTGACGGTGCTGCCGGCCTGCGACTTGTGCACCGTGATCCGCGCCGGCATGCGCTCCGCCAGCGCCGGCACGTGCGTGATCACGCCGATCAGCCGCCGCCGG
>DATKKM010000051.1:0-4726 GCA_035542855.1 Dehalococcoidia bacterium | reverse complement strand
GCAGTCGTCGCAGAATGGCAACGCCTCCGCTGAGGGGGCCCTCGCGCCGGGGGCCGCTCCCGCTGCCGACGCGAGCGGCAGCGGGCTGCCCGCTACAGGCTACGGCCCCGGCGGCGGCGAGGCCATCAACGCCCAGCAGGCGACGAACACGACGGCCAATACCGGCATCACGGTCCAGGGCTACGGCTCGGCGACGGCTGACGCGGACAGCGCGATCGTCGAGTTCAGCTTCGGCAACAGCAACTGCTGCGCTACGCCATATCCCGGCATCGCGCCCGACGTGAAGCCGACGGCCTCTGCCGGTACCGAGATCACGCGCGAGAGCCTGCAGCCCGTGATCGACGCGCTGATCGCCGCCGGCGTCGCTGATAGCGACATCGAGTTGCTCAACCAGAACTACTACGACGCCTACAGCTCGTACGGCACCCTGCGTGCGACGGTGAACGGCATCGGCTCCGTCGATAGCACCGTCGAAGCAGCGCAGGCGGCCGCCGCGAACCTGGACGGCATCTACCTCCAGAACACCAACGTCAGCTACACCCTGAGCGACTGCAGCGCTCTGGAGAAGGCCGCGGTGCAGGCCGCGGTCGAAGACGCAGGCGACCGGGCGGCCGTCCTCGCCGATGTGCTGAACGTGACGCTGGGCCCCGTGGCCGGCGCTTCGGACTACTCCTACTACCAGTACGGCACGGGTTGCGGCAACGACTACTACAGCCCCTACCCGATCGCCTACAGCCTCTGGCGGGCCGGCGGCACGGGAGAGGGCACCGTGCAGGTGGTCTCCAACATCAGCGTGACGTACTCCTTCCAGTAGTAGTCCCGGCGAATCTGCGGGCGGGGGCCGGAATCCAGACCGGCTCCCGCTCGTTCTCTGTGCAGGCAGTGCTACCATAAGCCCACTCTCTGCCAGGAGACATGCGTGAAGCTCCTCGCCGTTGTGCCAGCCCTGATGGTCCTGGTCTCGCTGTGCGGCTCGCCCGTGCCACCGCCTCCCGGCACGGTCAGCGGCGCCGTCTTCTACGACGCCAACCGCAACGGCATCCACGACGGGTGCGACTCGCCGCTGCCAAACGTGCAGGTGGTGGCCACCGGTAAGAACGACACCGCGACGGCCCACACAGACGGCCGCGGCAACTACACCATCCCAGACGCCCCCGCCGGCGACGTTCAGGTGGGCCTGCAGGCGAACGACGGCACACTGTGGCCGATCACCACGCCGCAGGCCGTCCACGTCCAGAGTTCGCAGACGGTCTCAAGCGTCGCGATAGGATCGGCGAGCCAGGCGCCCTACCCCACCGGCATCTCCTCCGTCTCCGGGATCGTCTTCGATGATGGGAACGGCAACGGCGCCATCGATCGCGACGAGTGCGCGCTTCCTGGCTCTTACTTCGTGGTGCAGCAGATCAAGGCAGGTGACCAGACGGCCGCGACGGACTTCGATGGCACGTACATCGCCAGGAATGTAGGTGAGGTTGGGAGCGTCGCCTTCTCGTACCACGCGACCGCCGGCATCAAGGCATTCGACGACCCGAAGGCGGAGCCGCGGTTCGCCGCGCTGCGGCCGACTGCCGGCGAAGACAACACCGCGGCGTGCGTGGTGACGGTTCCCGCCTCAGCGAGGTACGCGCCGAACGTTTACGAGGCCAACATCGGATTCACCGAGCGGCCCAGAGGCGGCGGAGCCATCTCCGGCACTGTCTTCAACGACGCCAACGGCAACGGCGCCCGGGACGAAGGCGAACCCCCGGCGTCCGCCGTGAGCGTGGCTATTTCGCGCAGGGCGGGCGGCTGCTACAGCGGCGGCCCGAGCGTCAGCGCCGTCTCAGACGCCGGAGGCGCGTTCTCCGTGAACGCGTTGCCGGACGGAGAATACGCGGTGACCGTCGCGCCCGGCATCTTCAGCGAAACAGAAATTCTCACCGGTTTCTTCACGATCGACCCTGTCACCGTCGCCGGTAGCCGGGTCACCATCGATGTGCCGATCGGTATCGTGGCCGGCGCCACGCTCCGCATCCACGCCTTCGACGACGCCGACCACGACGGCGTCCGCGGTCCCGGCGAGGCGCCCGTTTCCGCCGTATCGTTCTGCACGGCACTCAGCGGCGTCTCCGATCAGTACCCGCAATGCGCGGAGCCGGACGAGAACGGCGTCGCAACTGTGAGGCCGCTGGTGACGGGCGACTATGTCATTGCGGTCGCCACGTGGGTACCAGAAGCAATCAGCACGCCGTCATACGGCCCGGTGCCAGCCCATCTGCAGGCGGGCCAGACTACCGACATCGACTTCCCGATCGACGTCCTGACCCTGGACGAGCAGGTGATCAAACCCGGCGCCGAGAACGTTCAGCAGCTGGCGCTAGACGTCTGTTACTCAGACCCGGCCTGGGTGCAGCCGCCGTTCGATCCCCAGAAGGCCCAGTCCGTGGAAGCCCAATACGCGATCACCCAGGAACAGGCGCAGGCGATGTACGGCCACGGGATCTATCAGGCAGTAGTCGAAGGAACCAGGCCGGACACTGAGGTCTGGCTCGTGACTTCCGGGGCTCCGTCGATGAACCCTCAGTGCGGCCTATCCGAGGGGCAGGTCTTCGCACTCGTGGACTATGAAGCGACTGAGGTTGTTACGACGTTCAAGTCGTCGGTGGTGCAGGTGCGGCTGGCTCGGCGCAACTCAGGGCTAACCGCCATCGTGCTGCCGGTGACGACATCCGGCGGCAACGTGTCTTACCTGTTCGTCGATGAAAACTACCAGCCGATCGTGCGCTGTCCTTCGTATCGCTTCTGCGAATGGAACGACGGGACGGCTCCGGCACCCCAGGACGGTTTGATAGGAGCCGGCCGCTAGTTCCCCGGCAGCGGCGTCTCGCCCATCAGGTAGCGGTCGATGCCGCGGGCGGCGGTGCGGCCCTCCTGTATCGCCCAGACGATGAGCGATTGGCCGCGCGTCATGTCGCCGGCGGTGAAGACGCCGGGCACGCTGGTCATCTTGTCCTTGTCCGCCTTCACGTTGCCGCGCTCGTTCAGCTCCACGCCCAGCTGCTCCAGCATGTAGCGCTCCGGGCCCAGGAAGCCCATCGCCAGCAGGATCAGGTCTACGTCCTCTTCGAACTCGCTGCCGGGGACGTCCTTCATCACCATGCGGCCGTCCTCGCGCACGAATTCGACGTGGTTGCCGTGCAGCTTCTTGAGGACGCCGTTCTCGCCGGAGAGGTACTTCGTCTGGATGCTGTACTCGCGCTGGCCCCCCTCTTCATGCGCGGAGGAGACGCGATAGATGTTGGGGTACGTCGGCCAGGGGGCGTCGGAAGCGCGGTGCTCCGGCGGCTTGGGCAGGATCTCCATCTGGATGACCGACTTGGCGCCGTGACGGTGTACCGTGCCCAGGCAGTCCGCCCCGGTGTCGCCGCCACCGAGGATGATCACCCGCTTTCCCTCCGCCGAGATGAACTGCGAGTCCGGGAGCTCGTCGCCGGCGTTGCGGTGGTTCTGCAGCGGCAGGAACTGCATCGCGAAGTAGGTGCCCTTCAGCTCGCGGCCGGGCACCTGGAGGTCGCGTGGTTGCGTAGCCCCGCCGGTCAGGCAGATCGCGTCGTATTCCTTCAGCAGGTCGCGCGCGTCGATGTCCTTGCCGATGTTGGTGCTGGGCTTGAAGGTGACGCCTTCCTCCGCCATCTGCTCCATGCGCCGGTCGATCACCCACTTCTCCATCTTGAAGTCCGGGATGCCGTAGCGGAGCAGCCCGCCGATGCGGTCGTCGCGCTCGTACAGGGTTACGCCATGGCCCGCGCGGGCCAGCTGCTGAGCCGCCGCCATACCCGCCGGCCCGGAGCCGATCACCGCCACACGCTTGCCGGTCAGGCGCTCCGGCCTCTCCGGCCGGATCCAGCCTTCCTTCCAGGCGTGCTCGATGATGGTGAGCTCCACCTGCTTGATGGTCACCGGGTCGTTGTTGATGCCGAGCACGCAGGCGGCCTCACAGGGCGCGGGGCAGAGGCGCCCGGTGAACTCCGGGAAGTTGTTCGTGGCGTGCAGTCGCTCGATCGCCTCGCGCCAGTGGTCCTTGTACACCAGGTCGTTCCAGTCCGGGATGATGTTGCCCAGCGGGCAGCCCTGGTGGCAGAAGGGGATGCCGCAGTCCATGCAGCGCGCGGCCTGGTTGCGCAGGCTCTCCGTCGGGAAGTCGATGTAGACCTCCAGCCAGTCGTGGACGCGTTCGGCTACGGGGCGCCGCCTGGGCGTCTCCCGCGCGAACTCCATGAAGCCGGTGGGTTTACCCACGCGCTTTGGCCCCGGCGCCCGCGGTCTTCCCGCTCGCCTTCTTCCCGTTGGCCTTCTTGCCGTTCGGCTTGGCGACCGCGGCCTGGACCTCGCTGGAGGCGGCGAGCTGTTCCAGCAGCACGCGCTTGTAGTCGCGCGGCATGATCTTCACGAACTTCGCGGTGATCTTCGGCCACTGCTTGAGCAGGCCGTCGGCGACGGTGCTGCCCGTGTACTGGCGGTGGCGCTCCAGCAGGCCGTGCACGAGGTCGATGTCCTCGGCGTCGTCCAGTGGCTCCAGGTCCACCATCTCCTTGTTGCAGCGGATGTCGAAGTCGCCCTCCGGGTCGTAGACGTAGGCGATGCCGCCGCTCATGCCGGCGGCGAAGTTGCGCCCCGTCCTGCCGATGACGACGACGCGGCCGCCGGTCATGTACTCGCAGCCGTGATCGCCGACGCCTTCCACGAC
>DATKKM010000050.1:0-5014 GCA_035542855.1 Dehalococcoidia bacterium | reverse complement strand
GGGCCGTACCACTCACAGAGCGTGGAGGCGTTCTACGCGCACGTGCCGGGCCTGAAGGTGGTCTGCGTGGCGACGCCGTACGACGCCAAAGGGCTGCTGAAGGCCGCGATCCGTGACCCGAACCCGGTGATGGTGCTGGAGCACAAGAAGGCGTACCGCCTTTACCGGCAAGAGGTGCCAGACGAAGACTACACGCTGCCAATCGGAGTGGCGGACGTGAAGCGGGAGGGGAGCGACATCACGCTGGTGACCTACGGGATGATGGTGCACCATTCGCTGAAGGCGGCGGAGACGGTGCAGGCTGAAGACGGCCTGAGCGTGGAGGTGATCGACCTGCGCAGCGTGAAGCCGTGGGACAAGGAGCGGGTGCTGGAGTCGGTGAAGAAGACGGGCAAGGCGCTGATCGTCTACGAGGACAACATCACGGGCGGCTTCGGCGCGGAAGTGTCGGCGACGATCGCTGAGGACGCGTTCGACTACCTGGACGGGCCGATCATGCGGATCGCCTCTCCGGATGTGCCGATCGCGCCGTACGCCGGCGTCCTGGAGGAGTACATACTGCCAAACCCCGAGAAGATCGCCGAGGGCATTCGCAAACTGGCGGCGTACTGATGGCCTACACGCTGACGATGCCGGAGGTCGGCGAGACGGTGACAGAGGGCACGATCGAGAAGTGGCTGAAGCAGCCCGGTGAGAAGATCGAGAAGTACGAGCCGATCGTCGAGATCAACACGGACAAGGTGAACGTGGAATTGCCGTCGCCGGTGAGCGGCACGGTCAAGGAGCACATCGCCAAAGAGGGCGATACGGTGCTCATCGGGGCGCCTCTATGCACGATCGACGAGGTGGCGGGGGAGAAGCCGGCGGAAATCGCGCCGCCGAAGCCCGCCGCAGCCGCGCCCCCGCCTGCGAAGGCTCCCGTACCCCTTGCTGCTGCGCCGAGCGGCAACGGCCACGGACGAGAGGTGGGGCCCAGCCGGGCCACGCCGCGCGTACGCAAAGTGGCGGCCGAGCTTGGCGTTGACCTGGCGCAAGTGAGCGGCACAGGTCCGCGCGGCCGCGTCCTGGAGGAGGACGTGCGCGCGTTCTCGCAGCGGAAGCCGGGCGCGGCGACCGTAGTGGCGGCACGGGCGGCACCCGCCCGCCCGCCGCTTCCGGCGGGTGCGGACGAGGAAAGCGTGCCGCTGACTCCGATCCGCAAGACGATAGCGCAGCGGATGACGGCGGCGGCGTTCAGCGCGCCTGTCGCCTGGCTGGTGGTGGAGTGCGACGTCACGGACCTGGTGAAGCTGCGGCAGGGCAGGAAGGCGGCGTTCAAGGAGCGGCACGGCGTAGACCTGACGTACCTTCCGTTCGCGGCACACGCGGTCTCGCAGGCGCTGCTCGATCACCCATACCTGAACGCGAGCTGGGGCGAGGACAAGATCATTCTGCGCAAGCGGGTACACCTGGGGCTCGCCGTGGCGACGGAGCGCGGACTGCTGGTGCCGGTGGTGCACGATGCCGACCGGCTCAGCGTGACGGGGCTGGCGCTGGCGATGGCCGACCTCGGCGAGCGGACGCGCGACAACAAGTTGCAACTGGCAGACGTCGAGGGCGGGACGTTCACGCTGGACAACACCGGCGCCTTCGGGTCGATCGTCTCGCAGGCGATCATCAACCAGGGCCAGTCGGCGATCATCACGTTCGAGGCGATCACGAAGCGGCCGACGGTCGTCGGCGACGACGCCATCGCCGTTCGTTCGATGGTGAACATGTGCCTGACGTTCGATCACCGGGTGCTGGACGGACACGTGGCGGGCGCCTTCCTGCAGGATGTGAGGAGGCGCATGGAAGCGTACGGGCCGGAGACGGGGCTCGACTAGTTGGCCGGCGAGAGCAATCGGCCGGCCTGCGAATACGCCTGGCTGGGGCGTGTGGAGTACCGCGAGGCGTGGGATCTGCAGCGCGAGCTGGCGCGGCAGCGGGCGCTGGATGAGGTCCCGGACATGCTGCTCCTCCTGGAGCACCCGCCGGTCTACACCACGGGGCGCCGCGGGGCCGGGACGAACCTGCGCCTGCCGGCGGCCAGCCTTGGCGCGGCCCTGGTCGAGACCGACAGGGGAGGCGACATAACGTTCCACGGCCCGGGGCAGCTCATCGCGTACCCAATCATCGATCTGCGCGCCGCCGGGCTGAGCGTCGTGACGTACGTGCGCTCGCTGGAGGAGACGATTTTGCGCACGATCCGCGCCTGCGGGATCACCGGGCACACGGAGTGCGGCCTGACGGGCGTCTGGACCGGCGAGACGGACGGGCAGGGCGATAAGATCGCCGCCATCGGCGTCCGCGTCGGGAAGCCGGCGGGTGCGGCGGGCGGCTGGGTGACCGGCCACGGCCTGGCGCTGAACGTCGACGTGGACCTGGACTGGTTCGCGCGCATCGTCCCGTGTGGGATCGCGGACCGGGGCGTGACGTCGATCGCCCGCGTGACCGGTCAGGCGCCGGACGTGGAGGAAGTGGCCTCGATGTTGGCGGGCGTGTTCGGAGAGGTGTTTGGGCGGCGCATGTCGCGTGTAAACAGACTGTGTCAGCGGGAAGGCGGCGCTTTACGCGCCCGCTGAGTGGCCGTAGGGTAGGAAGAACGGCACTACCACGGTGTGACTAATGTCACTTATGCCCAGTTGGGCGTTCAGTACGATGGGGTGAGCGACCTGCGCGCGGGTTTGCGGGCGCGGAACGGGAGGTCAGATGAGCGCCGTATTTCAGAAGGAGCCGGCTGTGGTATCGGAAATCAGCACGCCCAACCGGCCGATTATCGAGGCCCTGGACGTCATCAAGACGTATGACACGGGCAAGGTGAAGGTGAACGCCCTGCGCGGGATAAACCTGCGCATCATGCCCGGTGAGATGGTGGCGATCATGGGCCCCTCCGGCTGCGGGAAGACCACGTTGCTCAACTGTCTCTCCGGGCTGGATGTCATAGACAGCGGCACCGTCAACGTGGAAGGCGTGGACCTGGCCAGGATGTCCGATAACGACAAGACGGAGCACCGCGCCCGGAGGATGGGGTTCATCTTCCAGTTCTACAACCTGCTGCCGGTGCTTTCCGCGGTGGAGAACGTGGAGCTGCCGCTACTTGTCGCCGGCGTGAAGGCGAAGGAGGCCCGGCACCGGGCGATGGACGCCCTGACGGTCGTGAAGCTGGATAACTGGGCGACCCACAAGCCGGCGGAGCTGTCCGGCGGCCAGCGTCAGCGCGTGACGATCGCGCGGGCGCTGGTGAACACGCCCGCGATTGTCTGGGGCGACGAGCCGACAGGGGACCTGGACAGCGTGACGGCGGGCGAGATCATGGACCTGCTGCAGACGCTAAACCGGGAGCACAGTCAGACGTTTGTGCTGGTGACGCACGATCACGGCATAGCCGCCAGGACGCAGCGAATCATCCACATGCAAGACGGGGCAATCACGTCCGATGAACCCGTGACGCCGGGCAGCGAGGCCAAGCCCCAGAACGCAGGCTGAACATGGACTCCATGTTCGGCATCTCCATGAACACGATCCTGATCGTGCTCGTCACGCTGCTGGCGTTTTCGGTCGGCATATCGCTGCTGGTAGCGTTGCGCAACCGCATCATCTTCATGCTGGGGATCCGCAACATCCCGCGGCGGGTGGCGCAAACGGTGCTGATCGTGATCGGGCTGATGCTGAGCACGGTGATCATCACGGCGGCGTTCACCACGGGAGACACCGTGGACTACAGCATCACCAAGCAGACGTACGACCTGCTGGGCCACGTGGACACGATCCTGGACGGGGAGGTGGCAAGCGCCACCGGGGCCTCGGACTCGAGCGGGCACAGCATTTCGAATGAGGAGTACCAGACGTTCCTGAACGACGTGCAGGCAGCACACCTGCCGGATGTCGATGGTGTGGCCGGGGCGCTACTTTCTCCGGTGCCGGTCATCGATGCGAGAACGGACCTGAGCGAGGCGAACGTGATGTTCGCCGGCATCGACGCCGAGCGGGAGGAACCGTTTCCTGACATCATCGATGCCCATTCGGGCGCAGTCCTCCGGGTGGGGGACCTGGCCCCCGGCGAGGTCTACCTGAACCAGGAGGCCGAAAACAAACTGGACGCCCAGGCCGGAGATACGCTCAACGTCTACGTCAACGGCGAGGAGCGGCCGTTTACCGTGAAGGCGATCGTGAAGAACGCCGGCATCACCGGTGCGGTCGAAGGCCAGGCCAGGGAGGGCATGGTGGCCAGCCTTGCATCAGTGCAGTCCATCGTCGGCACTGACCGCCTGGACGCCATCTTGATCTCCGGCAAGGGAGGCGTCCGCGACCTGGAGACGTCTCGCAAGGTGGAGACAGAGGTGGACGGTCTGATCAAGTCGACTACCCTCGGGCTCGAGATCAGCGATACGAAGCACGGCCTCGTCCACGATGCCGAGTTGATCAGCAATTTCATGGCCACGTTCTTCCTGCTGCTGGGCCTCTTCTCGATCGGGGCGGGGTTGCTGCTGATCGTGATGATCTTCGTGATGCTGGCCGCCGAGCGTAAGTCGGAGATGGGAATGGCGCGTGCCGTCGGGACGAAGCGGCTGCACCTCGTGGAGATGTTCCTGGCGGAGGGCACGGGCTACGATCTGATGTCGGCCCTTGCGGGGGTGTTCCTGGGCGTTCTCGTGGCCTTCGGGCTGACGACCGCTGCCTCGGCGATATTCTCCAGCTTCGGGCTGTCGTTCACGCCGCACGCCACTGCGCGCTCGATCGCCATCTCATACAGCCTGGGGGTTGTGCTGACGTTCCTGACGGTGGCGTTCTCCTCCTGGCGGGTGTCGAATCTGAACATCGTGGCGGCGATCCGGGACACGCCCGAGAACCTGACTGCCAATCCGGAAGCGGGGACCTTCCGTGGTTACGCAAGATCGCTCCTCAACGCGGTTGTCGTGCTGAGCTTCCCGATTGGCACCATGCTGTTCTTCCTTCGTGGGAGCGCGTTCGCCGCCCCGAAGGGTGAGCGAGC
>DATKKM010000049.1:0-12359 GCA_035542855.1 Dehalococcoidia bacterium | reverse complement strand
CCACGCCGAGCGCCTCGTCCCTTCGGCGCACGAAGGTCGCATAGTCCCCGGCCCACGAGGTCAAGGTGCCTCGGTCGAGTTCGACGATGCGCGTGGCGAGACGCTGGAGGAACGCACGGTCGTGCGTGACGAAGACGACGGCGCCCCGGTAGGACACGAGGTACTCCTCGAGCCACCGGATGGCGTCGACATCCAGGTGGTTCGTCGGCTCGTCGAGCAGCAGGACGTTCGTCGGCTGGATGACCAGCTTGGCCAGCGCCACCCGGCTGCGTTCGCCGCCGGAGAGCATGCTGACCGACTTGAAGACCTCGTCGCCGCGGAAGAGGAACTGGCCCAGCACCGTGCGCAGCCGGACGTCCGGCTCCAGCGGCGCGATCTTGCGCACTTCGTCGAGCGCGGTCAGCGCGGGGTCGAGCGCTTCGTCCTGGTGCTGGTCGTAGTAGCCGCGCCGGGCCAGGTCCGCCCAGCGCACCACGCCCTGTGTCTGCTTCAGCTGACCGGCCGCGATCTTGAGCAGCGTCGACTTGCCGGAGCCGTTCGGGCCGACGAGGATCACCTTCTGCCCGCGCTCCACGTGCAGGTTCACGTCGACGAGGACGACGTGCTCGCCGTGACGCCCGTTGGGGTAGGCGTGGCCGACGCCCTCCATCACCAGCACATCGTTCTCGGTGCGGCCGTGCGCCTCCAGCCCGATGTGCACCTCGGACTCCTTGCGCGGCCGCTCGATGCGCTCGATGCGGGCGATCATCTTCTCGCGGCTCTGGGCCTGCGTGGTCTTGTTGGGCTTGGCGCGGAACCGCTCGATGAAGCGCTCCTGGCGCGCCAGTTCGCGCTCCTGGCGGGCCGCGGCCAGGTCCTGCTGGCGCAGGCGCTCCGCCTTCGTGCGCTGGTAGTCGCTGTAGTTACCGGCGTAGCTTTCCACTTCGCCCTCGCGCAGCTCCAGGATGCGGGTGGCGATGCGGTCCAGGAACTCGCCGTCGTGCGTGACGACGAGCAGCGAGCCCCTGTACTCCTCCAGGTCCTCCGCCAGCCAATCGCGGGCGGCTTTGTCCAGGTGGTTCGTCGGCTCGTCGAGGAGCATGTTCTCGGGCCGGCGCACCATCACCTTGGCCAGCGCGATGCGCATCTGCCAGCCGCCGCTGAACTCCCCGCAGCGCCTGGCGTGATCGCTCTGCTCGAAGCCGAGGCCCGCCAGCACCCGCCCGATCCGCGACTCGACGCGGTAGCCATCCAGCCGCTCGAACTCTTCGAAGAGCGCGGCCTGCTCCTCCACCAGCGCGTCGATGTCGCCTTCCCCGCGCTCGATCAGCGCCGCCACCTCGTGCTGGCGGACGTCAGCGGCGCGCGCCTCCGGGAACGCCGTCCACATCTCGTCGAGCAGCGTCCGGCCCGACTCCAGGCCGGCCTCCTGCCGCAGGTAACCGAGCGCCTCGCCGTTGGTGACCCAGGCGCGGCCTCCGGTGGGCTCGTCCTCGCCCGCGATGACGCGGAGCAGCGTCGTCTTGCCCGCGCCGTTCGGCCCGACAAGCCCGACGCGCTCACCCTTGCCGATGGTGAACGTGACGTCGTTGAGCACGTGAAGGCCCCCGAAGGAGCGCGCCACGCCTTCTGCGAAGAGCATGATTTCAGGATAACAGTGGCGAACGGCGGCAGCTGAAGTGGGGTCTGTCAACGAATTGCCTGCGGCGCAACGAATTAACGAATCACGCGCTGGGTTGTGCACGTGGACCTTCGGTAATTCGTTGGAGGATCTGCCCGGCGCGGGGCGGTAGGCCGCTTATCCGCTGCGCCGCACGTGCTCCGTTGCCAACCCTTACGTGAACTGGAACTTCCGCCCGTTTTGTGGCATACTCGCCGCGTTTGAAACGCCAGTAAGGAGCCCCCCATGGACTTTCGATTTACAGACGAAGAAGAGTCATTTCGCAGCGAGGTCAAGTCGTTCCTGGCCGAGGAGCTGAAACCCGGCTGGAGCGATCACTTCGACAGCGAGTCCGAGATGGGCGTCGCCGTGCAGGGCGAGTTCGCCAAGGCCTTCAACAAGAAGCTGGCGGAGCGCGGCTGGCTGGCCATCGCCTGGCCCAAGAAGTACGGCGGCATGGAGGCCAGCGTCATGCAGCAGGTCATCTACAACGAAGAGATGGCCTACGCCGGCGCGCCCGTTGGCTTCAACATGGGCGTGGCCTGGGTTGGCCCTTCATTGATGCTGTACGGCACCGACGAGCAGAAGTCCGAGTTCATCCCCAAGATCACCAACCTGGAGCACATCTGGTGCACGCTCTACTCGGAGCCGGCGGCCGGGTCTGACCTGGCGGCGATCCAGACCAAGGCCGTGCGGGACGGCGACGACTTCGTGATCAACGGCCAGAAGATCTGGACCACCGGGGCGCACCGCTCCAACTGGGGCTGGCTGGCCGCCCGCACCGACTTCGAGGCGCCGAAGCACAAGGGCATCAGCATGTTCCTGGTGCCCATGGACGCGCCCGGCATCACCATCCGCCCACTCATCAACATGGCCGGCGACCACGGCTTCAACGAAGTGTTCTTTGAAGACGTGCGCATCCCGGCGAAGTACCTCGTCGGCCAGGAGAACATGGGCTGGTACATGCTCGCGGTCGCCCTCGACTTCGAGCGCTCGTCGATCGCCGGCTCCGCCCGCCTGCGCCGTGGCCTGGGCGAGCTGATCGAGTTCGCGAAGGCGAACCCGCAGTTCATCCATAACAAGCCCGAGATCCGCACGCGCCTCGCGGAGATATCGATCGAGATCGAGATCGCCGCAGCGCTGTCCTACCGCGTCGCCTCGCTACAGGCGGGCGGCAAGGCGCCGAACTACGAGGCCACGATCGCCAAGCTGTACTCCACGGAGCTGACGCAGCGCTTCTCGTCGACGGGCATCGAGCTGCTGGGCATGTACGGCCCGCTGCACCCGAAGAGCAAGTGGGCGAAGCTGAAGGGCGGCATGGAGCGCGGCTACCAGCTCTCCGTCAGCGCGACGATCGCCGGCGGCACCAGCGAGGTCATGAAGACGATCGGCGCCATCCGCGGCCTCGGCCTGCCGAGGGCCTAGCGCTAGACCGAACCCGCCACAGACGTGACAATAAGGGCGATGCGATTCGTGATCGCCCCCGCGATCGTCGTTCTCCTGCTGCTCGCGGCGTGCGGCGGTTCGAGCAACTCATCGCCGACACCCGCCGTGTCACCCACGCCCTCGCCGGCGCCCGTCGCCTGCACGGCGCAGAACCTGTACGCCGCCGTCGTCACCAGCGAGCCTGCGCAGAACTCGCAGTTCCTCACGCTGGGCCTGGGCAACACGCTGGACCGCTGCTTGCTGGACACGCCGCCGGAGATCAACTGGTACGACGCCGCGGGGACGAAGCTCAACGTGATGCCGGCAACAGACATCCACTGCCAGCCCCAGGCCGGCGACTTCTCCACCTGCGTCTACGACGGCCAGTACGTGCTCGAAGCCGGCGAGCCGACTCCGGCCGCCAACGTCAGCGGCCAGGCCATCGTCTTCATCCGCATCGCCAACGTGGAGACGTTCGCGCCCTGCGACACGCCGAACGTGACGGCGCATTTCGTGGGGCTGTCCTTCCCGGGCGTCACTCCGGACATCCAGGTGGAGCTGCCGGCGGACATCGAGATGCAGACCTGCGCGACGCAGGTCACGCTGCAGGGCTACGGGCCGCTGGCCGCCGGTGAGCCGCTGGAAAGCGAAACCCCCGCCGCCAGCTGACCCGCCATGCGAATCGCAATCCTCCTGGTCACCGCCTCCGTTCTTGCTCTGCTGGCTGCCTGCGGCGGCGACTCCTCCAGCTCGTCAACGCCCACCGATGCCGGCGCATCCTCATCGTCCTCGCCCACTCCAACGCCAACCTTCAACGCCAACGCGCCCGGCGCCCAGACCGTGAACGCCGCCGCCTGCACGGCCCAGGACCTCCAGGGCACCTTCGTCTCTTCACAGGGCGCGGCGGGCCACGTCTACCTGACGCTGGAGGCGGGTCACGCGTCACGGGCCTGCACGCTGCCCGGCCCGCCGGAGCTCCGCTGGTACGACGCCGCCGGCAACGGCCTCGGCGTGCCGTTCACACCCGTAGCAGACTGCAGCTCCAGCCAGACCGACTACACGACGTGCGTCTACGCGGACCCCGTCGGGATGGCGCCGTCCGGCGCGACCTCGGCCGTCCGCGCGACCGTCGGCATCGTTAACATCGGGGCGCTGCAGCCGTGCGCGTCGGCTCCGCTGAAGGGGCACACGGTTGGCCTGCAGTTCCCTGACACGCCGCTGGACGTGCAGATCCCGCTGCCGGAAGACATCGCCCTGCAGACCTGCTCGGCGCAGGTCACCCTCGAAGGCTACGGGCCGAGGAGCTAGCCGCTACTCCAGCGGCCAGACGTCCGCGCGCATCAGGTCCTCGTACGTCTCCCGGCGGCGCATCAGCTTCGCCTCGCCGTCCGCAACGAGCACCACGGCCGGGCGCAGCGAGGCGTTGTAGTTGCTGGCCATGGCCAGGGCGTAGGCGCCGGCCGCGGGGGTCACCAGCACATCGCCGGGCTCCAGCGGCGGCAGGTCGACGTCACGGATGAGGGCGTCGCCGGACTCGCAGTACTTGCCGGCGATGGTGACGCGCTCCGTACGGGCTTCCAGCGGCTTGTTGGCGACGATCGCCTCGTACTTCGACTCGTAAAGCGCAGGGCGGATGTTGTCCGCCATCCCGCCGTCGACCGAGACGTAGCGCCGCACGTCCGGGATGTCCTTCGACGAGCCGACCGTGTAGAGCGCGATCCCCGCCCGCGCCACGATCGAGCGCCCGGGCTCGATGAACATGCGCGGATCGGCGAGGCCGTACTTGCGGCAGCCGGCCTGCACGTGGCTGCAGATGACCTCGGCGTATTCATCCGGTGAGGGGGCGTCCTGCGAGTCCGTGTAGTTCACCGCGAAGCCGCCGCCCGGCGAGAACTCCTGCAGCTCGAAGCCGTACGCCTCGCGCATCCTGGCCGCGAAGTCGAACACCACGTCCACCGCTTCCGCGAACGGCTCCGTCTCGAAGATCGGCGAGCCCAGGTGCACGTGGATGCCCACGAGCTCGACGCCCGGCGTGTCCAGCGCCTGGCGCACCGCGTGCTCGGCCTGGCCGGTGACGATGGAGATGCCGAACTTGACATCGGTCGTGCCGGTTGTCGTCAGGCGGTGCGTGTGCGGGTCGACGCCGGGCGAGAGGCGAAGGAGGATGCGCTGACGCATGCCCCTCGCCTGGGCGAGGCCGTTGAGGACGTGCAGCTCGTGAAAGTTATCGACGATGACGCGGGCGATGCCGTAGTCCAGCGCCTCCGCCAGCTCCTGCTCCGACTTGTTGTTGCCGTGGAAGTGGATGCGCTCCGGCGGGAAGTTCACGCTGCGCGCGATGGCCAGCTCGCCCCCTGAGACGACGTCGAGGTCGAGCCCCTCCTGCGCGACGATGGCGGCGATGGCCCGGCCCAGGTAGGCCTTCGCCGCGTAGGCGACGGCAGTGTTCGGGTAGCGGGAGCGGAAGGCCTGGAGAAAGGCACGGCACTGGCCGCGCAGCGTCTCTTCATCGAAGACGTAGAGGGGCGTCCCCCATTCGCGGGCGAGGTCTACGAGGTCACAACCGCCGACCGACAGATGGCCGTCTGCGGCGATCTGTGCGGTGGCGGGGAGCACCTTCGCCAGGGGCAGCTGTGTCTTCTGCATGGGTGTAGGGTACAGGTTTCAGGTGGCGGGTGACAGCCTCCGCCCCGGCCACGGATGTCGCCTTGCCGACCTTGTCCGCCAGCTCGCTCAGGGTCTGCCGCCAGTCCCATTCCACGGCCAGCAGGAACTCCAGCGCGCGCTGGGCAACATGGCCTCCCTCGCCTTCGTGGGCGGGCGGCGGGAAGCGGCCCAGTGCCTCCTGGCAGGCGGTGGCCAGGTAGCTGCAGGCCACGTACTGTGCGCGCAGCTCGTCGATCGGGTCCAGGGGCATCTCCAGCTCCGGTTCCGCAACAGCAGGCGAGATCACGCCCGCTCCTCCGCTGGCTCGCCGGCGTTCTCAGAGAGGGCTGCGAGCCGGGCCTGCGTGACAGCGTCAGCCAGCGGCTGGTAGCCGGTCCAGCGCCGGTTGCGCCGCGCGCGAGTTTCGTTGGAAGCAGTTGTCAGGGAGCGCCTGCCGAAGCGCCCGAACTTCAGGTGCCGCCGCTCTGAGCTTGTCGGAGTCATGACCCCTCCTGCTAATCTGCTTTATCCGATTCCAGATTAGCCGGACATGGAGGCGTCAGTTATTAACAAGTTTTCAACACGTTGTAAACATCCGCGCGGTGCCCGGCGGCCGTGGCCATGTCAGCCCGCCGCCGGCCTACGCCGCCGCCACCGCCGACGTGCAGAACGCGCAGCGCCTAGCGTTGATCGGGATCTCGCTCAGGCACTCCGGGCACTTGCGCGTCGTCGGGTCCGGCGGCGGCTCCTGGTGCATGCGCGAGCGGAAGGCGTTGTACGGCACCACGACGAAGAAGAAGATCGCCGTGGCGACCGTCAGGAACGAGATCACGGCGTTGATGAACGAGCCGTACCGGAACACGCTGCCGTTGATTGTGAAAGTGAGGCTGGAGAAGTCGGCGTTGCCCGTCATCGCGGCGACGATTGGGGTGATCAAATCGGCCACGAGCGCGTTCACCACCGCCACGAACGCTGCGCCGACGGCGATGCCAACCGCCAGCTCGACGACGTTGCCCCGCAACAGGAACGCCTTGAACTCCCGGATGATCCCTCCGCCTTTCCTCATCGCGTCGCCGACCGGATACTGAATCATGGTGACACTCCTCCTCTGGTCTCTCGGATTCCCGCGAAGTATACGGCGCTACTGGGAGGGTGACCACTCCTCGCCGTCCTGCTTCGCGCGCTGCTCCTGCGCGAGCTTGGCGAGGTGCGCCTCGATCTGGCGCGTGGCGGAGGGGATGAGCCGCTTGTCCAGCTCCGGGTAGATGACGCCGAGCATCGCCTTGACGGTGCGCTTGCCCTTCGCCATGAGCTTCAGTATCTGCTCCTCCCGGGCGTGGCGGTGGTCGATCAGCTCCTGCAGCTTGGCCGGCACGTCATGCACGGCGATCCCGTGCCCTGGCAGCATCACCGCCGAGTCGATTGTCTGCAGCTTCGCCAGCGATTGCAGGTAGAGCGCCATGTCACCGTGCGGCGGCGGCGAAATGGCAACTGTCCCCAGTCCCAGCGCGGTGTCCCCGGTGAAGAGCGCGCGTTCCTGCGGGCAGTAGATGCAGACGGAGCCAAGCGTGTGCCCCGGGGTGTGGATGATGCGCAGCGTCAGCACGCCGACGCTGAACTCGTCGCCGTCGTTCATGGGCAGGGTGGGCTCGGCTTCGGCGGCCTGCTCCCGGAACCTCTTGACCTTCTCCCGCAGGTCCTTCTGGTCCTCCGGGATCTCGATGTCCTGCGGGGCCTCGCTCTGCCAGTCGCGCAGGAACTTCTCCTCCTGCGGGTGCAGCGTGACCTCGGCGCCGGTGGCCTGGCGGATCTGGGACGCCCCGCTGGAGTGGTCGAAGTGGTGATGCGTGAGCACGATGTACTTCAGCCGCAGGCCGGGGTGCTCCTTGAGGAAGCCCAGCCGCGCCTCGATCGACTTCTCGTCCCCGAAGCCGGAGTCGATCAGGGCACCCTCATCACCATCGCGCACCAGGAAGACGTTCGGCGCCTGCGGCCCGGTGTAGAAGGCCTGCTCGCTGACAGGAATGGAGTGGATGTGGTCAGTGATCTGCATGGTGCCTACAGATTAGACGCTGGAGGCTGGAAGTTGGAGGTTGGACGCCGCCATTCTAACCTCCAGCCTCCAACTTCAAGTCTCCCTTCATCACCGCCATCTGTACCATGTCCAGCGGCTCGCCGTAGCGCAGGCGGTGGCCGCGCAGGAGCGCCTCCTGGTAGAAGCCGCACTTCTCGTAGCAGCGGATGCCGCGGGCGTTGTCGGCGTCTGTGATGAGCTGGATGCGGCGCAGGCCCAGATTCCGGAAGGCAAAACGGAGCAGCAGCCGGATCGCCTCCGTGCCGTAGCCCTGCGACCAGCAGTCCTTCTCGCCGATGCAGATGCCCAGCCAGGCGCGCTGGTGCACAGGGTCGATCTGGAGGAGGCCGGCGTTTCCGATAGGCCGCGCCTTCCGCGTCTCGATGATCCAGAGCATCTGCGAGGGGTCTTCCACCGCCGCGGCGATGCGGGCCCGCTCCGTCTCCTCGGTCGCCTTCGGGCCTTCAGACATGTGCAACCAGTGCAGCACCTCCGGGTCGCTGTACCAGCGCACGAAGTGAGCGACATCCGGCAGCGAAGGCGGCCGCAGCCGGACGAGCGCGCCGTCCAGGCGGACCTCAGGCGCGATGGTCATACCGCCCGCCCGCGCCACTCGCTTCGCAGAACCGACATCACGATCGTGTTCCCGAACTCGCCCTCGACGAAGCGGTGCTGGCGGAGGACGCCCTCCCGCACGAAGCCGCACTTTTCGTAGCAGCGCCGGGCGCGGGCGTTCGCCTCGTCCACCGTCAGCTCGATGCGGTTCAGCTCCATCTCCTCGAACCCGTACTCCAGCAGCAGGCAAATCGTCTCCCTGCCGTACCCCTGGCTCCACTGCGTCTTGTCCTGTATCGCGATGCCCAGCTCGGCCCGGTGGTGGTCCGGCGCCACCCGCAGCTCCGTCGTCCCGATGAGCCGCCCGTCCAGCGTCTCGATCGACCAGAGGACGTTGTCCGGGTTGGCGCGCGAGTCCTCGTACCACTCCACCTCGTCCTGCAGCGTCGGCGCCTCAGCCACCGCGGCCAGCCAGCGCCTGACTTCGGAGTCACCGAGCCACTCCGCGAACTTCGGCAGGTCGCCCGGCTGAACGGGCCGCAAGCGCAGCCGCTGCCCCTCCAGGATCGACTCCGAGATCACGATGGCCGCTATGGTAACATGGCGCCCCGGAAGGGAGCCGGGCATGGACACGCACGAAGACGGGGAGCTGCAGCTGATGCGGTTCGGGCCGCTCGGATCGTTCGCCAACAACGCCTACGTCGTGGGCGATTTTTACTCGAAAGAGGCGGTGCTCGTCGACATGCCCTCTGGCAGCGGCGAAGTCGTGACGGCGCTGGAGGAGGGGCACTGGCGTGTCAAGGCGATCCTCCTCACGCACTCCCACCCAGACCACTGGGCCGACTACGACCTCGTGCGCGAGTTCATCGAAGCGCCGGTGATGGCCAACCCGGCCGAGCAGATCATCCCCGGCGAGAAGGTAGACCTGCCCCTGGAAGACGGCCAGGAGATCACCGTCGGCCCCTTCACGATGCGCGCGATCCACACGCCGGGCCACACGCCCGGCAGCACCTGCCTTCTGATCCGCCGCTTCCTCCTCTCCGGGGACGTGCTCTTCCCCGGCGGCCCGGGCCGCACCCAGACCCCCGCCGACCTCCGCCAGACGATCGAATCGATCACCACGAAGCTGCTGGTCCTCCCGGACGCGACGGAGGTCTTCCCCGGCCACGGCGACGGCACGACGATCGGCAAGTCGAAGCAGGAGTACGCGGTCTTCGCCTCTCGCCAGCACCCGGCGGACCTCTGCGGTGACGTGACCTGGGCGGGATAGCGCTCCGCCCGCATTCACCCGATCTCCGGCGATGCCCAACCGTCCCTTAACGGCTTGCCACGGCTTTCTCGCTACACTTGCCGCGTGACAAACAAGGACCGGCGCAACGCCCACGCGGAGCTTGTCTTCCGCCTGGCAGAGGGCGACCAGAGGCTCCTGGACGCCGTCAGCCAGCGCCCGCACCTGCTCAACCCCTACCCAAAAATTACTACGCGGCTCTCACGTCGCAGCCGCAAATTCCGCAAGAAAAGCGAGCATGAAGGAGCATGTGAGTCCTCAGAGCCCGCCAATCTCCTGTACTTCGCCGATTCCCCCTCTGTCGCCTGAGACGGCGTGGCTTTGACCGCCCGCCGCCCGTAACCGTACACTAAAAGCAGCCAATTGAGGCTGCGAGGCCCCGTTAGCGCGGGGCTTTACTATCTCTAGAGGGAAGGCCGTCTCTGACAATGGACACCAGACTACCCGCCTCTAACGGGCTCCCCTTCTACGAACGCACCGTCCTGCCCAACGGCCTCCACGTCCTCAGCTCCACCATGCCCGCCACGCACTCCGTCACCGTCAACCTCTACGTCGGCGCGGGCTCCCGCTACGAGCGCAAGGGCGAAGAAGGCGTCTCCCACTACGTGGAGCACATGCTCTTCAAAGGCACCGAGAAGCGCCCGACGGCCAAGGAGATCGCCGAGGCGATCGACGGCGTCGGCGGCCTCCTCAACGGCGCTACCGACCGCGAGTACACGGTCTACTACATCAAGGTCGCGCGCCCCCAGCTCGGGCTAGCCGTAGACGTCCTCTGCCAGCTCGTGCGCCACCCGCTGATGGAAGCGGGCGAGATGGAGAAGGAGCGCCAGGTGGTGCTGGAAGAGCTGGCCATGGTCGCCGACTCGCCGCCGCAGATCGCCGATCTCCTGCTGGACTCGCTCCTCTGGCCCGACAACCCGCTGGGCCGCGACGTCGCCGGCACCACCGAGTCCGTCAGCGGCATCACCCGCGAGATGATGCTCGGTTACATGAGCGAGCAGTACGTGCCGAACAACATCGTCGTCTCCGTGGCCGGTAACGTAACGCACCAGGAAGTGGTGGACGTGTTCAACAAGACGCTGGGCAGCTGGAAGACCGGCAGCCCAACCGCCTGGATGCCGGTATCGAACAGCAACGGCCGCCGCTGCGCCGTGCACTACAAGACTACGGAGCAGGCGCACGTCAGCCTGGCCGTCCGCGGCCTCCCGCTCAACCACCCGGACCGCCACGCGCTCTCCTTCCTCTCCGTGATCCTGGGCGAGGGGATGTCCTCCCGGCTCTTCATCGAACTGCGGGAGAAGCGCGGCCTGGTCTACGACATCAGCAGCTACGCCTCGCACTTCCTGGACACGGGCGCTTTCAACGTCTACACCGGCGTCGACCCCAAGAACGCCACCGAAGCGATCAAAGTCATCGTCGCCGAGCTGGAGCGCATCCGCGACCAGGGCCCGACCACCGAAGAGCTGACCAAGGCCCGCGAGCTCTCAAAGGGCCGCATGATGCTGCGCATGGAAGACACGCGCTCCGTCAGCGGCTGGGTGGGCGCGCAGGAGCTGCTGCTGGGCTACGTCCGCACAGTGGACGAGGCCGTCGAGGAGATGGACGCCGTGACGCTGGAGGACCTGCAGCGCGTGGCGGCGGAGGTGCTGGACCCGCGCCGCGCCTACCTGGGCGTCGTCGGCCCGTACAAGTCCTCGCGCAAGTTCGCGGCGCTGCTGCCCAACTAGCGACGGCCGGGCCGACGGGTGGGCCGCGCAGCATTTCGCGTTACAGCAATGCGGAGTACGGCAACGCGCCGGGGCTCCACCCCACCCCGGGTCCTTCCAGGATGACATCCGCATAAGCTAAGGGCCGGGCGTAGCGCCCGGCCCCTGCCTCGCTTCTGGTCCGCGATCTCTTAGTACTCGGGCATCGGCGGCGGGCCCGCCATCGCCGGGGTCTCCTGTGGGATCTCCGTCACAAGGGACTCCGTGGTCAGCACCAGCGCCGCGATGGAGGCCGCGTTCTCCAGCGCCGTGCGGGTCACCTTGGCCGGATCAATGATGCCGCGCTCCAGCATATCCCCGAAGACGTCCGCGCCGGCGTCGTAGCCGTAGTTCACGCTCTTATTGGCGCGCACCGCGTCGACGATGACCGCGCCTTCCTTGCCGGCGTTGTCGGCGATCATGAAGAGCGGGGCGTCCAGCGCCTTGCGGATGATCTGCACGCCCATCTGCTCGTCCTCGGTCAGGCCTTCGCCGAGCTTGTCCAGCGCCTTCTGGGCGCGGATCAGCGCCACGCCGCCGCCGGGGACGATCCCCTCTTCGACGGCCGCGCGGGTCGCCGAGAGGGCGTCCTCCACGCGCAGCTTGCGCTCCTTCAGCTCAACCTCGGTGGCGGCGCCCACCTTGATCACGGCCACGCCGCCCGCCAGCTTGGCCAGCCGCTCCTGCAGCTTCTCGCGGTCGAACTCGGAGGCCGCGTCCTCGGACTGGGCCTTGATCTGCTTGATACGGGCCTGGATCGCCTCGTCGGAGCCGTGGCCCTCGATGATGACGGTCTCTTCCTTGGTGGAGACGACGCGGCGTGCGCGGCCGAGGTCCTGAACCTGCGCGTTCTCCAGCTTGTCGCCCATATCCTCCGTGACGAAGCGGCCGCCGGTCAGGATCGCGATGTCCTCCAGGATCGCCTTGCGGCGGTCGCCGAAGGAAGGCGCCTTCACGGCCAGCGCGTTGACGTTGCCGCGCAGCTTG
>DATKKM010000048.1:0-12244 GCA_035542855.1 Dehalococcoidia bacterium | reverse complement strand
GCTAATCGCTGATGGCTAACGAATTCACCGGCAAGGTCGCGTTCATAACGGGCGCGGCGCACGGGCAGGGGCGGGCGACGGCGCTGGCGCTGGCGAGAGAGGGCGCGCGCATCGCGGCGTTTGACGTGGCCAGCCCTCTGGCCTATCCGGCGTACGAGATGGGCTCGTCCGATGACCTGCGAAGCCTGGCGGCGGAGTGCCGGGACGCCGGATCGGAGTGCCTGGCGTTCGAGGGGGACGTGCGGGACGACGCGCCGGTCACGGCGGCGGTGGAGGCGACGGCCGCGCACTTCGGGCGGATCGATGTGCTGTTCAACAACGCTGGCATCTGCGCCTATGGGCTCGCGCACGAACTCTCGGAAGAGGAGTGGGACGCGATGCTCGACATCAACCTGAAGGGCGCCTGGCTGGTGGCGCGGCGGGTGATCCCGCAGATGATCGCGCAGAAGAGCGGCGTCATCATCAACAACTCATCGATCGCGGGGCTCCGCGGCATGGGGCGGCTCAGCCACTACGCCGCGTCCAAGTGGGGGCTCGTCGGTCTCACCAAGTCCTGGGCGATCGAGCTGGCGCCGCACAACGTCCGCGTCGTCTCGATCCATCCGACCGGCGTCAACACGCCGATGAACGACGGCCTCGCGGCGTTGGAGGGCGCGACGCCGCGGGAGATCGCGGAGCGCTCGGCGGGCAACCTCCTGCCCGTCCCCTGGATCGAGCCGGAGGACGTGGCCCAGGCGGTGCTCTACCTGGCCTCGGACCGGGCGCGGTTCGTCACGGGCTCGCAGTTCGTGCTGGACGCGGGCCTGCTCTCGCGGTGAGCCATGCCCCACGACGAATCGCTGTTCGCCGGCGCCGCGCCCTACTACGCCCGCTACCGGGCGCCGTATCCGGCGCAGCTGATTGCGGACCTGGTCGCGCACTACGAGCTGGACGGCACAGGGCGGCTGCTCGATCTCGGCTGCGGGCCGGGGACGCTGACACTGCCGCTGGCGCCGTACTTCGCGTCGGTGCTGGCGCTCGACGTGAACGCAGAGATGATCGACGAAGGCCGCCGCATCGCGGCGTCGTTCAACGAGTTCCGCAAGCGGAGGATCGAGTGGTGTGTCATGCCGGCGGAGGAGATCTCGCCGGCGCTGGGGACGTTCCGCCTGGTGACCTGCGGCTCCTCCTTCCACTGGATGGACCGCGACCTCGTCCTGGCCCGGGTGCGGGAGCTGCTGGAGCCGGACTGCGGGATCGCCCTGGCGGCGGGGACCAGCGGCTGGTGGGACGGGCCGGCGGACTGGCAGCAGGCGCTGACGAGAGTGGTACGGAAATACCTCGGCGAGTGGTGGCGAGCCGGGCGCTCCGGTCTCGCGCGCTACATGGCAACCGGCGAACGGTTCGAGCACGCGCTCGCGCGCAACGGCTGGCGCGTCGAGCTCAACCGGGACTACCCGGTGACGCTGGAGCGAGACATCGACTCTCTGATAGGCCACCTGTGGTCAACGTCGTTCGCGGCGCGGCCGCACTTCGGCGAGCGCGTCGACGAGTTCGAGGCCGAGTTGCGCACCGAGCTGTCGCGGCTGCATCCGGACGGCCGCTTCGTGGAGACGGGCGAGTTCGGGCTGGTCTGCGGGCGGCCGTGAGCTACGCTATAATCGGTTCGATACCCCGCCCCGGTATGCCTGACGCATGAAGACCGCCATCTACCTCGATCACGCCGCGACGACGCGCCTCAACCCGAAGGCGCTCGAAGCCATGATGCCCTACCTGGGCGAGCAGTACGGCAATCCGTCCGGCCAGTACGCGCTGGGACGGCAGGCGGCACGCGCCCTCGACGACGCGCGACACGCCGTGTCGGAATTGCTCGCCTGCAAGCCGGCGGAGGTCGTCTTCACCGGCCCCGGCACCGAGTCGATCAACTCGGCGATCAAGGGCGTGGCGCTCGCCCAGCAGAGGGCCGGGCTCGGCAACCACATCGTGACGACGACGATCGAGCACCACGCTGTCCTGCACTCCTGCGAGTGGCTCGAGAAGTTCGGATTCGAAGTGACGTACGTGGCGGTCGACGGCTACGGCGTGGCGAGGCCCGGCGACGTGGCCCGCGCGGTGAATGAGCGCACGGTGCTGGTGAGCGTGATGCTGGCCAACAACGAGATCGGGACGATCGAGCCGGTGGCGGAGATCGCGGCGGCAGTGCGGGAGCGCGCCAGGTCGCTGAAGCGGCGGGTGCCGGTGCACACGGACGCGGTGCAGGGGGCGAACGCGCTCTCGCTCAACGTTGACGAGCTGGGGGTGGACCTGCTCAGCCTCTCGGCGCACAAGTTCGGAGGGCCGAAGGGCGCCGGTGTGCTCTACATGCGGCGCGGGACGCCGTACCTCTCGCTGATGAGCGGCGGCGGCCAGGAGCGACAGCGCCGCGCCGGCACGGAGAACGTGGCCTCGATCGCCGGGACGGCCGTGGCGCTGACGGAGGCGCAGGCCAGCCGCGACGCCTACACGCGGGGCTGTCGCGCGCTGACGACACGGCTTGTGGAAGGCGTGCTGAAGTCGATACCCGGCGCGGAGCTGACGGGCCACCCGGAGATGCGCCTGCCGAACAACGCGCACTTCAGCTTCGAGGGCGCGGAGTCGGACGTGATGCTGGCAGCGCTGGACAAGGCCGGCATCGCCGCGAGCGCCGGCAGCGCCTGCAACTCCGCCACGTGGGAGCCATCGCACGTGCTGAACGCGATCGGGATGCCGCTGCGGCGAGCGTTCGGGGTGCTGCGCTTCACGGCGGGGCCGGAGAACACGGACGCTGAAATCGACGCCGTGCTGGCGGCGCTGCCGGCTATCGTGGCGGAATCGCGCGCGAACCCGCGCCGCGTGGGCAAGTAGCGCCACCCTGCCAGGCGTTGTCGCTCCGTTCGCCCTTCGTAGACCTCAGGATGAGAGGGCCGTCGATGGCCTAGCCCGGCATTTCGATGAAGTGGCCGAGCTTGTCCCGCTTGGTCTCCAGGTAGCGCCAGTTGTGCTCGTTGGGGGTGGCCTGGATCGGGATGCGCTCAACCACCTCCAGGCCGTAGCCCTCCAGGCCGGCGCGCTTGGCCGGGTTGTTGGTCAGAAGCTTGATGCGGCTCAGCCCCAGGTCGAGCAGGATCTGCATGCCGATGCCGTAGTCGCGGCGGTCGGCGGCGAAGCCCAGCGCCTCGTTCGCTTCGACAGTGTCGAGGCCCTGCTCCTGGAGAGCGTAGGCCTTCACTTTGTTGTGGAAGCCGATGCCGCGCCCCTCCTGGCGCATGTAGAGCAGCACGCCGCGGCCCTCGTCGGCGATGCGCTTCATCGCCATGTCCAGCTGCTCGCCGCAATCGCAGCGCTGCGAGCCGAAGACGTCGCCGGTCACGCACTGTGAGTGCACGCGGACGAGCACGGGGTCGGCGCCGGTCAGGTCACCCATCACCAGGGCTGCGTGCTCGTCGACGTCGATCGAGGAGCGGTAGCCGTAGAGCTTGAACTCGCCGTACTTGGTGGGCAGCGTGGTCTCGGCGACGCGCTCGACCAGACGCTCGCGCTGGACGCGATAGCTGATGAGCTGGTTGATGCTGATCACCTTGAGGTTGTGCTTCGCGCCAAACTTCTTGAGCTGGGCGCCGCGCATCATGGTGCCGTCCTGGTTCATCAGCTCGCAGAGGACGGCCGCCGGCTCCCGCCCCGCGAGCAAGCAGAGGTCGACCGTGGCCTCGGTGTGGCCGGCGCGGACGAGCACGCCGCCGTCGCGGGCACGCAGGGGGTAGATGTGGCCGGGCATGACCAGGTCATGGGCGTGTGAGTTCGGGTCGCCGAGCACCTGGATCGTGCGGGCGCGGTCGGCTGCGGAGACGCCGGTGGTAATGCCGTCCCGCGCGTCGACGGAGATCGTGAAAGCGGTGCCGTACTGCGCCTGGTTGTTGCCAACCATCATCGGGATGCGCAGATCGTCCAGGCGCTCGCCGGAGAGCGGCACGCAGATGATGCCGCTGGTGTACTTGAGCATGAAGCTGATCGACTCGGGCGTCACAAACTCGGCCGGGATGCAGAGATCGCCCTCGTTCTCGCGTTCGTCGTCGTCGACGATGATCACGAAGCGGCCGGCGCGGAACTCGCTGATCGCCTCTTCGACGGTAGCGAAGCCTTCGTCCTTCAGCGGCTTCTTGACGCGGGCTTTCGGGTGCGCAGTGATCGGCTGGACCTTGGCGGCAGGATCGGCGTCAGGCATTTGCGATCTCCTTGGCATGTTGTCACGTTCCCGGCGGATACGCGCACGAGCATTATACCGCGAAACCCTCACGTGCGCGTCAGGTTGAGTAGCCAGTAGCCGGAGTCACTTATGGCGACCTGAAGGTCGCCCCTACTTTTCAATAGTCAATAGCTACGCCGCCTGCTCCACCTGGAAGGCGCGGTGCAGCGCCTTGACCGCCTCCGGCACTTTCACCTCGTCGATCAGGCAGGTGATGCGGATCTCGCTGGTGGTGATCAGCTCGATGTTGATGCCGGCCTCGAAGAGGACGCGGAACATGCGGCCGGCGAAGCCCGCGCTCGACGTCATGCCGGCGCCGACGATGCTGACCTTGGCCAGGTGCGTGTCGGCGAGGACGTCCGGAGCGCTTATCTGCTGGGCCAGCGGCTTCACGATGTCCAACGCGGGTTGCAGGTCGGACCGCTGGACGGTGAAGGTGAGGTCGGTCAGGCGCTCCACGCTGGCGTTCTGGACGATGGTGTCGACGCTGATGCCGCTTTCGCCCAGCGGCCCGAAGATGGTGGCGGCTATGCCGGGCCGGTCGGGCACGCCCCGGATCGTGATACGCGCAACGTCCGTGTCGCTGGCGATGCCGAGAACCTTGTTTCCTTGCTCCATGAAGGGACCTCCGTGAATTAGCGTGCCGGGCGCGTCGCTGAAAGTGGAGGCGACATAGACCGGCACGTTGTAGACCGCCGCCAGCTCCACGGCGCGGTTGTGCATGACGCGCGCGCCCCAGGTGGCAAGCTCCAGCATCTCTTCGTAGCTGATCTCCGGGAACTTGCGGGCGTCCGGCACGATGCGCGGGTCGGCGGAGTAGATGCCCTCGACGTCCGTGTAAATTTCGCAGCGGGCCTTGAGCGCTGCGGCAAGGGCGACGGCCGTCGTGTCCGAGCCGCCGCGGCCGAGCGTGGTCAGCTCCTGCTCCTCCGTGATCCCCTGGAAGCCGGCGACGATGACGATGTTGCCTGCGTCCAGCTCACGGTGGACGCGGGCGGGATCGACCTTGAGGATGCGCGCGCGGCCGTAGCGCTTGTCGGTGCCGATGCCTGCCTGGGCGCCGGAGAGCGCGACGGCGGGGCAGCCTTCATGCTTGAGTGCCATGGAGAGCAGCGTGGAGGTGACGATCTCGCCGGTGGAGAGCAGCAGGTCCATCTCCCGCGCCTCCGGCCGGTCGGTCATCTGCGCGGCGAGGTTGGCGAGCTCGTCGGTCGTATCGCCCATGGCGGAGACGACGACGACGAGCTGGTCGCCCTGTTCTTTGCGCTTGATGAGGCGCTGGGCCACGGCCTTGATCCGCTCCGCCGAACCGACGGAGGTGCCGCCGTACTTCTGGACAACGAGCGTCACTCCACCACCTCAGCGCCCTGCTCCGTGGGGCGGGTGATGATGGTCTGGCCGGGGATTTCGCGGGAGCGGGCCGCCTCCTGCATGGCGTCAGCGATGCCCTGCGCGTTGGCGGTGGCGAAGGCGCAGAGGGTGGAGCCGCTGCCGGAGAGATACGCGGCGTGGGCGCCGGCGGCGCGCGCGGCCTCGAAGATGGCCGGCATCGCGGGAAACAGTTGCGTGCGCGCGGGCTGGTGCAGGCGGTCCTGCGTGGCCGCGTTCAGCAGGTCAAAGCGGCCGCGGGCCATAGCCGCAACCAGCAGCGAGGCGCGGCCAATGTTGAACACCATATCGGCCTTCGAAAACGACTCCGGGACGACGCGACGGGCGTCCCTGGTGGCGATACGGAACTCGGGGACGAAGAGCACGGCCTGCAGCCCCGACGGCAGCGGCGAGGCTGTGTGCAGCACGCGGTCGCCCTCGACGACGGATACCTGGAGACCGCCGAAGATCGCCGGGGCGACGTTGTCCGCGTGGCCCTCGAGGTCTGTCGCCAGCACCAGCAACTCGTCGCGGTCCAGCTTGCGGCCGGTCAGCTCGTTGGCGGCAACGAGGCCGCCGACGCGGGCCACGGCGCTGGCGCCGAGGCCCCGGGCGATGGGGATTGCGCCCTCGTACGTGGCGCACAGCGGTCCGCTGGCGGCGCCAATCCTGTCGAACACGCGGTGAGCGGCCGTGATCGCCATCGAGGCCATCGGATCGTCGGCCGGCGAAGGCTCCCGAAGCTCGAGCGTGATCGTGCCCCAGAGGTCAAGCGCCAGCCCCAGGCAATCGAAGCCGGGGCCCAGGTTGGCACTGGTGGCCGGCACACGTACGGACACGCGATCGGTCATAGGGTAATCGTCTGCGCCGGTGCGTCAGGGGTCAAGATGTTGGCGCTCTGCGCGCGCGTTGGAGCAAGGGAGCATGAGAGCGTCGGAGCCTCGATTCGAGTGTGATGCTCTCTTGCTCAGGGGAGGGGCAGGGCCGGAGCGTCCGCCACGCCGTACGCGTACAGATAGCGGGCGTAGTTCTCCAGCACGACTTCGACGAACGTGCGGGTCTCCACGTAGGGGATGGTCTCCAGGAAGAGATCGGGGTCCTGGCCGGCGGCGTCCCACCAGCCGGCGGAGGTTCCGGGCCCGGCGTTGTAGCCGGCGACGGCCGGCGGCAGTTGGCCGCCGAAGCCCGCGACGACGCCGCCCAGGTAGTGCGCGCCGAACTGCAGGCTGGTGCCGGCGCGCAGCAAGTCCGAGTCCTGGAAGCCGTCCACGCCCAGCTCCTCGGCGATCCCCCGGGCCGTTGAAGGGATGACTTGCGTCAGGCCCATGGCGTTGGCGCTGGAGACGGCGGACGGATCGTACAGGCTCTCCTGGCGGACGAGCGCCAGCAGTAGCAGCGGCGAGATGTTGTTGGCCGCCGCGTCCTCCTGCACCAGCGCGAAGTACTCCAGCGGGTACTCCAGCTGCAGGGCCTCGGGCGGCGCATCGGGTTCGTTGAGGAGCGTGGCGGCCGCGGGCGAGGTAATCCAGGGGCGGTCGTAGTCCCCGATCGCGCGGACCAGGCGGTAGACGAGCCAGGCGTCGTGCGCGTTGTCGTTGAGGAGGACGCGGAACTGCTGGTCGGCGCGGTCGGTGAGGCCGGCGGCGTCCAGGTCGACGGCGCGCAACCATGGCTCGCCGGCGAAGAGCGCGCTCGTGGCCGCCGTGTCCTCGGGCCCGGCCCAGCCGGTCAGCCACGTCTCGTAGCGCGTCCAGGACGGCGCGGGCGGCGTCACGGTCAGAGCAGCGGGCAGGGCGGTCTCCCCGGCCAGGCGGGCGGCGGCCCGCATCCCGTAGTAGTCCAGCTGGTCGTCGCCGGCCGCCGCCTGGAGGTAGACGGACTGCGAATCGTAATCGTTGAGTTGCGCCGAGGCTGCCGCGGACCAGTAGTCGGCGCGCGCCCGGTCCTCGCCGATCGTCGTGCTGTCCCGGTAGCGGCCGAAGTAGACGAGCGCGTCCTCGGTGCGCCCCAGGTTGTAGGAGAGAAAGCCCGCGCGGAAGAGGCCCTCGGGCGCGCGCTCGGCAGAGGAGTCGAAGCCGGACACGGCGGCGTAGGCGTCGACAGCGTTGCTGGTGAGGCCGATGTTCTCGTAGACGGTGCCCTTGTCCCATGACGCCTGCGCGCGCAGGGCGTCGTTCACGCCGGGTGCGAGGGCGTTGATCGCGGCGTCGTAGTGGTCGATGGCGCCGTTCCAGTCCTCCGCCCGCTCGGACAGGATGCCGAGGTCGTACTCGGCCTGCGGAACGTCCGCGCCGCCTCCGTCGACGATCGCCTGGAAGGCGGCGATAGCTTCGTCGTTAAGGCGGTGGTTGAGCAGCACCGTGGCCCGCTGCAGCGCAGTCACATTCGCATCGGACTTGATGCGCGGGTCGTCGAGCGCAGAGAGCGCCTCGTCGGTGATGGGATAGTTCGCGACTATCGACTCCAGCGCGCCGGCGGCGGCCGAATCGTCGTGCGCGGCGGTAGCGATGTCGGCGAGGAGCGAAAGCGCCTCGGCGGCTTTGGCGGCGGTGGGCGCGACGTCTGCCGCGGCCTGGTAGGCGGCGATCGCATCGCCGCTGCGCCTGGCCTGCACCTGGATGCCGGCCAGCGTCATCTGCGCGTCGTAAGACGCGCCGGCGGGCAGGTTCGCTGACAGCGCCTGGCCGATGCGGTTGACGGCCGAATCGAAGTCCGAGGTGCGGGCGTCGATCTGGGCGAGGTAGACCTGCGCGTAGGGCCAGGCGGGGCCGCCGCGCTGGACGTACTCCTGGAGGGCGGCCCGGGCCGCGTCGAAGTCCCCCTGCGCGAACTGCGCGGAGCCCAGCAGCAGCAGCGCCTGGCGGTCCTGATCAGCGGAAGGCCCGGTGGCGCGGAAGGCCTGAACGGTACGGGCGGCGTTGGCGTGGTTCCCCTGCTCGTTCTGGATGCGGGCGACGGCCAGCAGGCCCAGCTGCTTCTGCGAGGCGTTGCCGTTCTTCGCGGCGGCTGAGTAGATGACCAGCGCGCCCTCGGCGTCGCCTTCGTGGTACAGCTCGGCGGCGCGGTCGAGGTCGATCACGGTGCCGGGGGGGACGTCGGAGAGGACGGGCTCGGGCACGGTCGGCGCGGGCGTCGGCGTGCCGCTGCGGCCGCCGGCGCATGCGGCCAGGCAAGCGAGGGCGATCAGCAGGGGCAAGAAGGCGGCTCTACGGGCGGCTCGCGGGTGAGACGTCATACGCTTGGCTAAACGAAGGGGAGACGGCGCGAGATGCGGCCGGACGCGGGAGGACGATGCAACGTTATGTCCGTTGACACCCTTTTCGAGCCGATGCTACGCTACCTGCCAGAGTGGGTCAAACGGCCCGATATGAACGTCCTGCGTTGCACCGTCATTGACCGTACGGGAGCCATCAGTTTCCTGACCCACGGGGACTCGCTCCCGGCGCTAGTCGCTGCCTGCACGGTCAGCCCGGAAACCGTCGAAGAGTTCTTATCCGGGGTCGACCCCTTCTACCGGAACCTGGCCGACTACGTGCGCGACGGCCTGGCGGTGTTCGACGAGCACAACGTGGGCGGCCACTACGAGGAGATCCACCAGCAGTTGACGCGGGTGCCGCGCCACAAGCAGCCCGTATTCCGGGTGGTGGACGACCTGACCAGGGAGGCCAGCCTGCGCCCCGTGAAAGCGGGCGCGGTCATCTTCAACCTGAAAGCGAAGCGCATCGTGCAGATGGTGAACAGCTACCAGGAGATCCGCCGCACCGGGCGCGGCCGCTTCTTCGATGGCGCCCAGCACACGGAGGCCACCTTCCGCTACCGCCTGCCCGAAGAGTGGGCGCTTGTCCCCTGACCGGAAACTTTTGCGGCAAGCGGAACGTTGTAAGTCTAGACGGCCCGCATCCGGGACCTCCGGACGCGGTGCCCGACCACCGCCCCACCGGCGACCGACATTGGCTTTGACACTGCCCACGGAGGAGCTTCTTGGCTGACGAACTGCCGCCGGAACAGGAAGACGGCGGCGAGTACTACGAGTACCAGCGCCGCGGCGTGAACACGATGCTCATCGTGGCGATCGGCGTGTTCGCCGTCATGAGCTTCTACCTGAGCCTGATCATCGCGACGCGCGTGGACGCCGTGATCTTCCCCGGCAACGAGATCTCGCTGGCCATCGGCGGCGTCAGCGTCCCGGGAACCGGCGGACCTCCGCCGACCGAGGCCGAGACGATTGGGCAGCGGATCAACATCCTCGTTCTTGGCCTGGACCAGCGCCTGGACCAGCCGGACGACCAGGCCTACCGCACGGACAGCGTCGTCATCTTCTCGATCGACCCGTTCAGCAAGACGGCCGGCGCCCTCTCCATCCCGCGCGATACACGCGTGGAGATCCCGGACAAGGACGGCGGCGTCTACATGTCGACGCGCATCAACGAGGCCTACGAGATGGGCGAGTTCGGGGTGAACGGCTACCCGTCCGGCTACGACGGCGGCGGCCCCGGCCTGGCGATGGACACGATCGAGCATAACTTCGACATCCCGATCGACTACTACGTGATCCTGAACTGGCAGAACTTCATCAAGATCATCGACGAGCTGGGCGGCATTGACATCGATGTGCCGGAGGCCGTCTACGACCCGCTCTACTCCGAGTATCAGTACGGCGACTACCATGCCGTCTCCTTCGAGCCGGGTCTGCAGCACATGGACGGCCACACCGCGCTGGAGTACGCGCGCCTGCGCAAGAGCGACAACGACTACAAGCGCATTGAGCGGCAGCAGCTGGTAATGCGCGCCGTCGCCGCCAAGGCCACGAGCCTGAATTACACGGACGTGGGCAAGGCGAAAAGCCTGTACGGCGCGTACAAGGACTCCATTCAGACCAACGTGCCGGACTTGCAGATCCCGGGCCTGGCGCGGCTGGGCGGGCAGATCGGCCTGGAGAACGTGAAGCTGGTGTCCGCCGGGCCGGCCACCTACCCTTGCCCCGCTTCGATTTGCGGGCCCGCAGCGGAGCTGCTCTGGGACCCGACGAAGTTCGCGGAGCTCAAGGACCAGGTCTTCAGCAACCACCCCGTCGCCGTGGAGAACGCCAGGATCACGGTGCTCAACGGGACGAACACCTCGCGGCTGGCGTCCACTTTCCGCAGCCAGCTGGCGTTGAACGGGATCCCGTCCATCGACGTGAAGACGGACGAGCAGGCCAACGGGCTGATCTGGGATACGACGCTGATCATCGACGTGACGGGCCACGCCCCGAACACCGTCCAGCAGATCAAGACGATGCTCTTCCTGGACGATTCGCGCGTGGTGACGCCGGCAATCATCCAGAGCAGCTACCCGGACCTTGTGCCGTTCCTGGCCACGACGGACGACATCATCGTGGCGCTGGGAGGCGATGCGCAGGTGTCCGCGCCGGACTACCCGGCTGACGTGCCGGATTCGAGCCAGCCGGACGTGACGACGCCGGAGCCGACGGAGCCCGAGCAGCCGGACTTCACGACGCCAACGGAAGAGCCCACGGAAGCGCCGATCGAGTCCGAGACGCCGGCGCCAACCGACGAGCCGCTGCCCACTGACACCCCGGTAGAAACAGAAACCGGCGGCTGACGCCGCCGGTTGTCCGGATCGCGGTTGTTCTCTCCGCCGTGGCGGAGAGTGACGCGGTTAGCCCTGCGCGAACCAGTTCTGCATCTGCATGAGCACGCCCATGTCACCGGTGAAGGTAAACTGGCCGCTCATGAACGCCGTCGCGCCATCCAGCTCCCGCCGGATGATCTTCAGCCAGACGTCAGAGGGGGAGTTGATGGTGACGGTGGGGCTGTCGGAGCTGCCCTCAGTCACTTCGCACTTGCCGTCGGCCACCTTGACGGTGTAGTTGCCGGGCTCAGCGCCGGTGAAGTTGAACTGGATGGTGGCGTTGGCGCCGGCCGCCTTGTCGGGCTGGAACGCCGTGGGCATCCCGTCCATGATCTCCTTGACGGAGTTGGGTAGCTGCTGCTCTTGGACCATTTGGCCTCCTTCGCTTTAACTAAGCAGTTGCTAATTTGGGGCTAATCCGGGGATAGGATAGCACTGCTGTCAAGAGTCGTCCACATATGATCAACATCGGTGTGGATTGCCTCACAGAAAGCGAACTGCGCGCCCCGTTTCCGGAGCGCGCAGCGCAGATCGCGTAAGGCCGGCGTTACTTCTTCGTCGTCTTCTTGGCGGCCGGTTTCTTGGCCGCGGCGCGCTTCGGGGCCTTCGCCGTAGCCTCGGCGGCGGCCTTGCGGGCGCGGGCCTTCTTAGGGGCTTCCGCCTCTGCTCCTGGCGACTGCAGTACGGCCACTGCGGCGTTGTACTTGATCAGCAGCCGGGACTTGTGTCGCGCGGAGTTGTTGGCGTGGAGGACGCCCTTCTGCGCGGCCTTGTCCAGGGCCACGATGGCAGCGCGGACAGCGTCACGCGCGGCGTTGATATCGTGGCTCAGGATGGCCGCGTTGGCCTTCTTGACGGCCGTCTTCGTCGCGCTCTTGACGGCGCGGTTGCGAAGGTGGCGCCTGAGAGACTGACGGTGGGCCTTTTCAGCGGAACGAGTACCCAATTGTCCTCCTTATGGGAACGCCGAGAATTGATGGGCTTCGGCCATATCATCTTACG
>DATKKM010000047.1:0-15075 GCA_035542855.1 Dehalococcoidia bacterium | reverse complement strand
AACTTCGAGCAGAACTTCACCACGTTCTTCGGCGGCGGCCACGCCAGGCTCAAGCTCTCCGACCCCAAGCACACCGAGACCTCCGGCGTGGAGATTGAGGCGCGGCCACCGGGCAAGCGCACGAACAGCCTGACGCAGCTGTCCGGTGGCGAGAAGTCGTTGACGTCTGTTTCGCTGCTCTTCGCGCTGCTGCAGGTGAACCCGGCGCCGTTCTGCGTGCTGGACGAGGTGGACGCCATGCTGGACGAAGCTAACGTGGGCCGCTTCGCCAAGTCCATCAAAGAGCAGTCGCGGCGGACGCAGTTCATCGTCATCACGCACAACCGCCGCACGATCGAGCAGGCGGACAGCATCTACGGCATCTCGATCGCGCCGGACGCGGCCTCGCGCGTGCTGTCCATGCGCCTGGCGGACGTGACGGAAGCAACCGGCGCTCAGAATTAACCGTCGCCGGCGTAACTTTCCGGGGCGGAATGACATAATACCTACGGAATGCCTCTGCCCCAGCCTTTTCGTGTGCTTGCGTTCGTCCCTGAGCTTCTGACCAGCGTGCGCATCGAGTCCGGCGTGCAGCGCCTGGGCGGCTTCCTGGAGGTGGCGGAGAGCCCCGATGCCTTCGTGCGCGGGCTCAAGGATACGCCGGCGCTGGCGATCTTCGACCTCAGCGTCGACTGGATCGACCTGAATGAGCTGGTGCGCGTCTGCATGAGCGCGGGGGTACCGCTGCTGGCCTTCGGCCCGCACGTGGACACGGGCCGCCTGCGGGAGGCGCGGCAGGCCGGCGTTGACTTCGTCTACCCGCGCAGCAAGTTTATGAGCGACGTGGCCGGCACGATCCGCGAGGTCCTGGCCGGCGCGCGAACGTAGCCCACTACTGCTCCGGGTCCGGGCCGATGTCCGGGCAATACTGCGGCCGCGGCTGCTCCGGCAGGCCGGCGATGTGCCGCACCAGGAAAAGGACGTCTGCCCCATCGATGCCGCCCGGGCAATCTACGTTGGCCCGGAGAGGGCGCGACGTAGCATTCCCGCCGCCTCCGGTGACTCGCAATTTACTGCGTGCGGTTGTCAGTCGCAAAGGACGGCCCATATCATCGAGCTATGACGCGATTTTTCAGACGCAAGAAGGAAACGACCGAGACCGCCCCGGACGAACTCACTCGCGAGGAGATGGAGGCGGCCGCGGAGTTCGAAGAGGACATCTACGAGGCGCCAGACGGGCCGGTGGACGAAGCTGTCGAGGCTCCGGCCGCCCCGGCCGAAGGCGACGACAGCGCCGCCCACACGGTGGAGCAGGCGGCGGAGCGTACGCGCAAAGGCTGGTTCAGCAAGATCGGCGGGCTGTTCAAGCGCGGCGGCCTGGACGAGGCGCTCTGGGAGGACCTGGAGGAAACGCTGGTGCTGGCCGACGCGGGCGCGCAGACCACGATGCGCATGATTGACGACGTCCGGGAGAAGGTGAAAGCCGAGAAGATCGGCGATCCGGCGGCCGCGCTTGGCGTGCTGAAGGACGAGATGGTGACGGTGCTGGACGTTGACACCGGCCGCGGCAAGATCTGGCATGCCAACGGCCAGCACGAGACGATGCCGAAGCCGGCGGTGATCCTCGTCGTGGGGGTGAACGGCACGGGCAAGACGACGAGCATCGGCAAGCTGGCGCACAGCTACGTCTCGCGGAACAAGAAGGTCGTGCTGGCGGCGGCGGACACCTTCCGCGCGGCGGCGATCGAGCAGCTCAAGCACTGGGGTGAGCGCGCCGGCGTGGACGTCGTGGCGCACCAGCAGGGCGCGGATCCCGGCGCGGTCGTGTTCGACGCGATGGCGGCCGCCACCAAGCGCGACGCGGACGTGCTGATCATCGACACGGCGGGCCGCCTGCACACCAAGGCGAACCTGATGGAGGAGCTGCGCAAGATCAACCGCATCATCCAGCGCACCGTGCCTGACGCCCCGCACGAGGTACTGCTGGTGCTGGACGCGACCACCGGCCAGAACGCCATGCAGCAGGCCAAATACTTCACGGAAGCAGTCGGCGTCACCGGCGTGCTGCTCTCCAAGCTGGACGGCACGGCGAAGGGCGGCGTGGTCTTCTCTGTCTGCGACCAGCTGGGCGTCCCCGTGCGCTTCGTTGGCACGGGCGAGCGGCCGCAGGATTTGGCGCCGTTCGAACCGCGCCAGTTCGTCGAAGCCCTCTTCGCTTAACGGCACCCGAACCTCGCCAAACGGCCCCCTGAAGTCGGGACTTTCGTCCCGCGCGCAAGGGGCCGTTCGCTAGCTACGTGCGTTCCTCCTCTCCGTCTACCTTATCGGTAGAAACAAGAGGGCGATGAGCCCGGAAGGAAAGGAGAGAAGAGATGGATAAGCTAGGAAGGTTTGCGAGGTTGGCACGCCACTGGGTGTGGATTGCCCCCATTGTGGTGGGCTTTGCCTTTGTCGCGGGGGGAGCGTACATGCTCATCGAGGGCCGGAGCGCTCACGACGACGTCCGTGACTCGATCCTCCAGGAAGACATTACGGTTTCGGCGGACGCTCCTGCGTTTGCCGGTCAGACGGTTGATTCGGCGGCCAAGGCAGACGCCCAATCCGATGCGATCCTGGGGCACACGCTGCACACCACCGGTGGCTACCTGTACGCGGAGCTTGGCTCCTACTCACTGCCGAAGGGGTGGTACGCCCTGGAGAACGGCACGTACATGACGCCGGCCGGCGGCACGACCACTGACGTGTCTCAGGCCGCCAAGGACTCGAGTGGCAAGCCGATCAACATGACCCAGGACGCGTCGCTGGCCGCCAAGGACGCCAACGGCAACCCGGTCCCGGGCTGGACCAGTGACAAGACGCTGGCCGCTACAGACGCCAGCGGCAACCCGGTCTCCAACCCGCTACGCACCACGGCTCAGACCTCCGCCTTCCTGCGGACGAGCCTTGGCGTGGCAGTCATGGGTTTCAAGGTCTCCGACCTGGTCGTCGGCCTGGGCGCGTTCCTGATCGTGATGGGCCTGATCAACGTGTTCATCATGTCGCCTGTGACCTACTGGGCAACCGTCGTCGCCGACGAGCACGAAAAGAGCCGTGTGAAGGGGGCCGCGGCGGAGAAGGCGCCGACCTCTCCGCAGACCACGTAAACACCGCTCTCCTTTCGATCCGCCGGGGGGCTGGCCACGGGGCCGGCCCTTCCGGCGTTTTGGCGCATCCGCCCTCGACCCTTGACGGGCGACCCGCTATATTGGTGACGATTCGCACAATCCTGCGAAAGGAAGCGCTTCTTGTTCGCCAATGCGAGCCACAACTCCCGCCTATCGATAGTCGCGCCGGCCCCCGGCCGCGTGGAGCTGCTGGCCCGGGTCACTGAGCTGATCGCCGATCTCAAGCCGGACGACGTGGACATGCTGAAGGCGCTCCACCGCATCAACCACGAGTTCCACTACATCCCGCCGGCGTCGATTCCGCTGCTGGCCGCGCAGTTCAACACAACCCCGGCGCTGGTCTACGGCACCATCGACTTCTACTCCGAGCTGCGGCTGCGCCCGCCGGCGGAGAACGTCGTCGAATGGTGCAGCGGCCCGGCCTGCCTGCTCAAGAACTCGACGGGTATCCGGCGCGCGCTGGAGGCGGAGCTGGGCTGCCAGATGGACCAGGTCAGCATCGACGGCAAATACGAGCTGCGGCTGGTGCAGTGCGACGGCACCTGTCACCTGGCGCCGCTGATCCGCTACAAGGGCAAGTACATAGGCCCGCTGACAACCAGCCAGGCGATCGAGTTCGCGCGCGGGCTTAAGCCCGCGCCAGCCGCAACGGAGGCGAGCGAGTAGTGGCTAGCTACGCGGACCTGCGCAAGGCCGCCGACGCTGCCTGGGCGCCAATCGCGGACCCGAAGCGGGCGCTGATCAAGGTAGGCGTGGCGACGTGCTCCCGCGTTCTGGGCGCGGAAGAGGCGCTGGTGGCGATCCGCGAGGGCGTGAGGTCGCGCAAGATTGAAGCGGACGTGATGATGACCGGCTGCAACGGCCTCTGCTACGCGGAGCCGCTGGTGGAGGTGCGGTTGCCCGGACAGCCCGGCGTGCTGCACCAGCAGGTGACCCCGGACAGGGCCGGTGCGCTGCTGGATGCGGTGGCGGCCGGCTCGGCGGCCGGGCCAGGCGCGCTGGCGGTGCTGGGCACGGGCAGCATGGGCGATGTGCCGCCCATCAGCTCGCTACCGTTCTGGCGCGGCCAGCTGCGGCGCCTGATGGCGAACTGCGGCGTGACCGACCCCGAGAACATGGACCACTACATCGCCAACGGCGGCTACGAGGGGCTGGACAAGGCCCTGAAGATGGACGGCGAGGCGATCACCAAGGAGCTGCTGGCCTCAGGCCTCTGGGGCCGCGGCGGCGCGGCGTTCCCCACCGGCCGCAAGTGGGACTTCCTGCGTACCAGCCAGCGCCACCCCAAGTACGTCATCTGCAACGCGGACGAGGGCGACCCCGGCGCCTTCGTGAACCGCAATATCATGGAGAGCGACCCGCATCTCCTCCTTGAGGGCGTGATCATCGCCGGGGTGGCAACCGCGGCCGACCGCGCCTTCATATACATACGCGACGAGTACCCGCTGCCAGTCGCGCGCATGGAGAAGGCGATCGAAGACGCCTACGCGGCGGGGCTGGCCGGGAAGAACATCCTGGGCAGCGGCACCGGCTTCGAGGTGGAGGTGGTGCGCGGCGCCGGCAGCTACGTCTGCGGTGACGAGACGGGCCTGCTCAGCTCGCTGGAAGACCGGCGGGGGATGCCGAAGATCAAGCCGCCGTATCCGGCCGAGGCCGGCGCCTTCGCCAAGCCTTCGAACATCAACAACGTCGAATCATACGCCAACGCGCCGCTGGTCCTGCGCAACGGCGCGGAGTGGTGGGGGAGCGTCGGCACGGAGAAGAACAAGGGCACGAAGATGTTCTCCCTCTCCGGCCAGATCCGCCGGGTGGGCGTGCTGGAGGTTCCGCTGGGCACATCGACGCGGGAGGTTGTGATGGAGATGGGCGGCGGCCCGCCGGAAGGGCGCACGCTGAAGGCGATCCAGCCGGGCGGCCCGCTCTCCGGCATCGTCCCGGCCAGCGAGGTGGACATTCCGCTGGAGCCGGAGTACTACCGGGAGCGCGGTTCCCTGATGGGCGGCGGCGGCCTGGTGATCCTGGACGACACGAACTGCGTGATCGACCTGTGCATCTACTTCGAGTGGTTCGCCGAGGACGAGTCCTGCGGGCGCTGCACGACCTGCTTCGCGGGGACGCGGAGGATGGTGGAGATCCTGCGGCGGATCGCCAGCGGGCGCGGGCGCGAGGCGGATATCGAGCTGATCAAGCTGCTGGCCCAGCTTTCGACGAACGCCAACTGCTTCCACGGCCAGGGCGCGCCGACATCGGTGATGACGATGCTGCGCTGGTTCCAGGACGAGTTGATGGAGCACGTGCTGCGCAAGCGCTGCCCGACCCGGGCCTGCGCCGGCCTGGTGCGATACGAGGTGCTGCACCAGTCCGACCGGCTGCCGCTGGCGGAGGCGATCTGCCCGACGGCGGCGGTGGTGAAGGACGAGCGCGGGATGTACCGCATCGACCAGGAGCGGTGCGTGAAGTGCGGGGCCTGCCGGGAGCAGGCGCCGTACGCGATCGCGGTGGTCGACGAGTTTGGCGCTCAGCCCAACTAGATAGGATACGCCGTGTATCCGGTCAGGCGCGGCGGCGGCGTTAGGTGCTGAGGAATAGCTGCCAATTTAGCGTAGAGTACTTGACAAGGTTATAGACCGCACCCATAATTGCCTCAAATTTAGGGGGTGCGGCTTGAACCGTGTTGGCCTTTCGGCCTCAGTTGGTCTTGTTGCAATCGTCTGCGCGATAGCCGCAGCGGTTGCGGTGTTCCTTTCGATAGGACCGAAGCCGGCGTTTGCCTACGGCAACGGCGATGGCACCAGCAACACGCACACCGTTATCGGCACCCCTGTCCCGTTCAGCCAGAACTACTCCGTCCAACTGAAGGGCGACTACGTGGCCGCCGGCGTCGGCATGCGGGCCAGCGGTCCCCCCGGCGGCGGCACGATCACCCTCGGTGCGGTTCCCGGCGGTTCCAGCGTCGCCAAGGCTTTCCTCTACTGGTCCGTCATCAACTCGACGTCGATCCCGGCGCTGGGTGCCGGTTCGATCAACGGCAACGCGATCACGGGCACCAACTACGCGACGACGGCCAGCCCGTGCTGGGACGCGCCGGTCACGCGACAGATATACAACTTCGTGGCTGACGTGACCCCGTACGCGACCTTCGGCTCCAACACGCTGACAGGCTTCGCGTCCGGCGGCCCGCCGATCTTCCCCGGCACCGAGCCTCTGCTCGAGGGCGCGAGCCTGATCGTGGTTTACTCGAACAGCTCCTCGCCGGCCCACCAGGTGGACATCTACCAGGGCGCCCGGACCTTCGACGGGCCGCCGGTGGAGACGCTCACGATGTCGGGCTACAACGCGGTGGCCGGCAGCTCCAAGACCACGTGGATCGTGGCCGATGGCCAGCCCAACAGCCCGCCGTTCAACAACAAGACGTACGTTGATGGCAGCGTCACGATGTCGACGACGCTGAACGGCGCCGACGGCAACTTCTGGGACACCAACACCCAGAGCGTGACCGCCAACGTCCCGCCGGGCGACACCAGCATCCAGGTCGGCGCCGAAAGCTCGTTCGACTTCGGTTCCGGCGACTGCATCACCTGGGACGCCCAGGTGCTTTCGACCCCGGTGTCTGAGACGACGGTCACCGTGAACAAGGTCTACTCGCCGGCGGGCGACATGACGCCGGTGCCGGTGAGCATCACCTGCTCCAGCGGCGCCGTCTCGCCGGGTTCCGGCAACTCCGCGCCGGGTACGCCCTTCGTGGCGACGGTGATCGGCTTCAACGCGGGCGCCACCTGTAGCGCGGGCGAGACTGCGGTTCCGCCGGGATACATCATGACTACAAACTGCGGCAGCGTGCCGATTGCCAATGCCGTACCGGCGAGCTGCACGATCACGAACACCGAAACCAGCACGACGTTCACGGTCAACAAGGTCTACTCGCCGAGCGGGCCTGTCACCTCGGTCCCGGTCAGCGTGGTCTGCACGAGCGGCATTGCGACACCGCCCTCGGGTACGGCCGCGCCGGGCACGCCGTTCACGACGACGATCCACAAGTTCAACGTCTCCGGCACAACCTGCACGGCGAGCGAGACGGTGCCGAGCGGCTACACGATGACATCTGACTGCGTGAACGTCCCGGTCAGCAATGGCGTTCCGGCGAGCTGCACGATCACGAACACCCTGAACGCGACTCCAAACCCGTCAGCGGTTGGCGGCATCGTGGAGTTCGCGTCCGGCGGCGCCGGCGGCAGCTCGGGCGGGTTCCCGGCGGTCATACTGGCGCTCCTCGCCGCGGCGATGATCGTGGCCACCGGCGGCACGTTCGCCTACGCGCGCTCCCGGCGCTAGGCCCGCCGGCTCTTCGAGCAACCAACCCCGCGGTCGCCGATCCCTATCCGCTGCATGTCTGCGATAATCGGCGCAGCTAGCGAGCGGAGGGAAGCGAGAGGGCATGATCCGCAACGTCCTGCGGGCGCGGGCGGAAGAGAAGGCGGCGTAGGGGTTGTCCACACGCCGACTGAAGTGTGTGACATAAGTGTAGAGCTCGAAGCGGGCGGCGGGGCTACAATGGCGCAGACAGACGGATGACGACTCCCCTCCGCCGGCAGTATCTCGACATAAAGCGGCGATATCCGCACGCCATCCTCTTCTTTCGCCTGGGCGACTTCTACGAGACGTTCGACGACGACGCTGAGCTCGTCGCGCGCGAGCTGGAGATTACGCTGACGTCACGTCCGGTGAGCAAGGGTGAGCGGGTGCCGCTGGCCGGAGTGCCGCACCACGCGCTGGACTCCTACCTGGCGAAGCTGATCGCCAAGGGTTACAAGGTGGCGATCTGCGAGCAGACGGAGGCGCCGGAGAAGGGCAAGAAGATCGTCGAGCGGCAGGTGGTGCGGGTGGTGACACCGGGGACGCTGGTGGAGGACAACCTGCTGCGGCCGGGCGCCAATAACTACCTGGCGGCGCTGGTCGCGGGGGGTGACGCCTGCGGCCTTGCCTGGTGCGACGTCTCGACCGGGGAGTTCGGCTGCCTGCAGGGCGGCGCGGACGCCGTCGCGGGCGAGCTGGAGCGGCTGGCCCCTGCGGAGCTGCTGCTGTCGCCCGGCGTGAGCCCGCCGCCCGGCCTCAGGGCCACGCTGACGCCTCTTGCGCGGTTCGACATGGATACGGCGACGGCGGCGCTGATGCGCCATTTCGGGGCGACGGCGCTGGACGGGCTGGGGCTGGCCGTGCAGAGGCTGGCGGCGGCCGGCGCGGGAACGGTCGTGGAGTACCTGGCGGAGAACCAGCAGGCGGCGCTGGGCCACATCATGGGCGTCCGCCTGGCGCGGACGGGCGAGCACATGCTGGTCGACGCGGCGGCGCTGCGCAACCTGGAGATATTCGAGCCCCTGCGCGGCGAAGGCGGCAGGACGCTGCTCGGCGTGCTGGACGAGACTTCGACGCCGATGGGGGCGCGCCTCCTGCGCCGGCGGCTGGGGCAGCCGCTGCTGGACGCGGTGGCGATCGCCCGCCGCCAGGACGAGGTCGAGCTCCTTGCGTCGTCCGCCGTGCGGCGCGGGCGGGTGCGGGGGGCGCTGGGCCGCGTGCCGGACCTGGAGCGTGTGCTGGCGCGGATCGCCTCGGCGGCGGCGTCTTCGCTGACGCCTTCGACGCCGCGCGACCTCCTCGGGCTGAGGCGCGGACTGGAGGCGGTGCCGGAACTGCGGGCGCTGCTGGAGCCGGGCGACGGGTTGAGCGAGCCGCTGCGCAGGGCCGCGGAAGAGATGCTCGCCGGGCTCCATCCGTGTGCCGGGACGGCGGCGCTGATCGCGGCGGCGCTGGCCGACGATCCGGCCCAGGGGAGCCCCATCCGCGCCGGCTTCTCGGACGAGCTGGACCGCCTGCGGGCGACGGCGCGCGACGCCCGGCGCGTGCTGGCGGAGATCGAGGCGCGGGAGCGGGAGCGGACGGGGATCCGCACGTTGAAGGTGGGCTACAACCGGGTCTTCGGCTACTACCTGGAGGTCTCGAAGGCGCACGCCGGCTCGGTTCCCGCGGACTACCAGCGCAAGCAGACGCTGGTCGGCGGCGAGCGCTATACGACGCCGGAGCTGCAGGAGCACGAGTACCGGGTCCTCCACGCGCAGGAGCTGGAGGCCGAGCTGGAGGGGACGCTCCTGCGCCAGGTGTGCACGCAGGCGGCGGGGGAGGCCGGGCGCATCCTGGAGACGGCGGCGGCGATCGCCGCGATCGACGTGGCGGCGGCGCTGGCGGAGGCCGCAGCGCGCTACGGCTACGCGCGGCCCCTCGTCGACGAGGGAGACGAGATCGTCATCCGCGAGGGGCGGCACCCTGTCGTCGAGCGCATGCTGCCGGAGGGGAGCTTCGTCCCCAACGACGTTACCCTTTCGTCGTCGGAGACGCAGGTGATGATGCTGACGGGGCCGAACATGGCCGGCAAGTCGACTTACCTGCGGATGGTGGCGCTGATCGTGCTGATGGCGCAGACGGGCGCGTTCGTGCCGGCGCGGGAGGCGCGGATCGGCGTCGTCGACCGGCTGTTTTCGCGGGTGGGCGCGCTCGATGACATCGCGGCCGGGCACTCCACGTTCATGGTTGAGATGCTGGAGACGGCGGCGATGCTGCACCAGTCGACGCCGCGCTCGCTCTTGATCTTCGACGAGATCGGGCGCGGGACGAGCACGTACGACGGGATGGCGATCGCGCGGGCGGTCGCCGAGTTCGTGCACAACCGGCCGGACGCGAAGGCGAGGACGCTGTTCGCCACGCACTACCACGAGCTGACGGCGCTGGCGGAGACGCTGCCGCGCGTCCGCAACTTCAACGTGGCCGTTGCCGAAGAGGGCAACGGCGTGGTCTTCCTGCACCGCATCCTGCCGGGCGGCGCCGACCGTTCTTACGGTGTGCACGTGGCGCAGCTGGCGGGGCTGCCGCGGCCGGTGGTGGCGCGGGCCCAGGAGCTGCTGGAGGAGCTGGAGTCGACGCGCGGGGCGCCGGCGGCGAGGCGCGAGGAGTCGCTGCCGCAGCTGCCGCTCTTCGCGCAGAAGGAGAGCCCGCTCCTGCGGGAGCTGGCGGAGCTGGACGTCAACGGAATGACGCCGCTGGAGGCGATCCAGCGGCTGTACGACATGTCAGAGCGCGCGAGGCGCGAGGGAGAGCGATTGTGATGAGGATACTGGCGGCGCTTCTGTTCTGCGCTGCGCTCCTGGCGGCGGCCTGCGGGGGAGACGACGACACCTCGCCGACACCCGTTGCTTCCGGCTCGCCCAGCCCGACGGCTGCGGGCTCCGCGACGGAGACGGTCGGGCCGACGGCGACGGCGACACGCACGGGCGGGATCGAGGGCGTGCTGGACGTGCCGGCCGGCGGGGGAGAGGTGGCGCTGGCGGCGGGCGCCTACAGGACGGCGCGCTTTCAGCCGGAGGCCCACTTCTCGCTGGAGGACGGCTGGTCGGCGGCGTTCGACACGGAGCGTTTCGTCGACCTCTACCGCGGCGAGGACCCGGCGGAGAACTGCGTGTGCCTGATCAGCCCGGACGGCGTCTTCGATACGGAGAGCGGCGCCAAGACCGATCTGCCGACAGACCTGGTGACGTGGCTGACGACGAACCCGAACCTGACGACCTCCAACCCGTCGTCGTTGCAAGTAAACGGCCTGGCGGGCCGCCAGATGGACGTGGCGCTGAAGGCCGGTGTGGCGGCGGCCAAGGGCACGTATATCGCGGCCGGCGATCAGAGCTTCGTAGTGAAGCCGGGCGAGAAGCAGCACCTGATCGTGCTGGACTACCGCGGTAAGCCCCTGATCATCGCCCAGCGCACGCCGGCGGCGGAGTACGGGGCGTACTTCCCGTTCGTGGAGAGCGTGGTCGGCGGCCTGACCTTCGCGGGCTAGCGCGCGGGCGCGCGCCGAGCGGCTTCCTTGTTGCGGTACATCGCCGCGTCGGCGGCGGAGATCAGCGAGTCTTCGTCGTCGCCGTCCTCGAACAGGGTGGCGCGGCCCAGGCTGGCGCGGACGGACAGGCGTTCACCGGCGACGATTGCCGGCGTCAGGAACGCTTCCTCGATACGCCGGCAGACGATGTCGAGGTCAGCCCCGGGGGCGTCCGGGACGAGGACGAGGAACTCGTCGCCGCCCATGCGGGCGACTGTGTCGGTGTCGCGTACGGCGGCAGCCAGGCGCTTGCCGGCCTCGACGAGGACGGCGTCGCCGGCGGCGTGGCCGTGCTCATCGTTCACCTTCTTGAAGCCGTCAAGGTCGATCGAGAGGACGGCGACGGGCGCGCGGAAGCGCCGGGCGCGGGCGATGGCCTGGCCCAGACGGTCGTACATGAGGCGGCGGTTGGGCAGGCCGGTGAGCGCGTCGTGGTAGGCGAGGCGCTCGACCTCGGCCAGCGCCTTGCGTCGGTCGGTGACGTCCTGGACCATCACCAGGCTGTACTCTCGCCGCCCGGCGGAATCGCGCACGACGCGCACGCAGACGCGGACCCAGACAGGCGCGCCGTCCTTGCGGACGTATCGCTTTTCGATGTCCAGGAGGTCGAGCTTGCCGCTGTGCAGGCGCTCGGTCTCTTCCTGGTGGAGCTCGCGGTCGTCGGGATGGGTGAGATCGGTGAACGTCATGCCGGCTAGCTCGTCGCCGCGGTAGCCGGTCATGGCGCAGAGCGCCTCGTTGACCTGCGAGAAGTGGTTGTCCGCGCTGACGATGGCCATGCCCAGCGGTCCTTCCTCGAAGACCGCCCGGAAGCGGGCCTCGCTCTCGCGGAGGGCGGCCTCCCAGCGCTTCTGGGCGGTGATGTTGCTGAGGGCGGCGACGGCGTGCGTGACGTTGCCTGACGCGTCGCGGATGGGCGCCCCCCAGACCTGCAGGTTGATGCGCCCGTCGTCTCGCTCGACCTCCATGTCATCGACGACAGATGTCTCGCCGGCCAGGGCCCGGGCCATGGGCGTCCGCGCCAGGGGGTAGGGCTCAGAGGTGCCGGCGACGAATGCGCGGTAGAGGGAGACGAGCTGGTCCGGGGACGCGTCCCTGGCCAGCTCGCGGCCGAGCAGCCTCTGCGCCGCCTGGTTGGCGTAGTAGGGGGCGCCGCCGGCGGCGAAGACGAAGACACCGATGGGGACGCTCTCCAGGAAGGAGAAGAGGCGCTGCTCGCCGGCGCGGAGGGTGTCCTCGCTGGCGCGGGACGCGCGGCCGAGGCCGACGGCTATGGCGCTGACGATGGCGATGGTGATGGGCCGGATGACGGCGTTGCGGTCCGCATCGAAGGCGTCGAGGAAGACGCTGCCGTGCGGGTTGGGGCCGGTCATGGCGCAGAGGGTGACAGCCAGCGCGGCCGGCCAGGGCAGCGCCAGGCCGGCGTAGATGACGACGGGGTAGTTGAGGTTGGAGTAGGCGAGGCGCCCCGTTTCGCCGACGAACGCGCTGATCGCCAGGACCATGGCCAGGCAGACGCCGGTGGCGATGGATGCCGAGCCCGGCGAGTGGCGGCCCGTCTGCGCGACGAGGCGCATGATCCCGGCGACTGACCGGCTGCCCTGCCGCGGAGGCGCGTCTTTGCCAATCGTTAACTTCTGCATGCTTTCGGTCTATTGAGTGAGACGTCTGGCCGCGGCGGCTGGTTACGCGGTTCCCACAAAGTTGTGCCAGTTGCGCCTTATGACTAGCACCGGCGCGCCGGTACAATCCCCCGGAGGGATACCGTGCCGATCCGTGTGCTGGCTCCAGACATCGCCGCCCGTATTGCGGCTGGAGAGGTGGTGGAGCGGCCGGCGTCCGTGGTGAAGGAGCTCGTCGAGAACGCGCTGGATGCGGGCGCCTCACGGGTGGCCGTGGAGATCACCGGCGGCGGCCTGGAGACGATCCGGGTGACGGACGACGGCTGCGGGATCGACCCGGCGGAGGTCGCCACGGCGTTCGAGCGCCATGCCACGAGCAAGCTGTCCGACGACGCGGACCTCGTGCGCGTGCGCACGCTCGGCTTCCGCGGGGAGGCGCTGCCCTCGATCGCAGCCGTCGCGGAGATCGAAGTGACGTCGCGCCCGCCGGGCGAGGAATCGGGGGCCTGGGTGAAGCTGGTGCCGGAAGCGGCGCGGGAGGGCGGCGGCCGCGGCGCGCCGGTGGGGACGTCCGTAACCGTGCGCAAGCTCTTCGCGCGGCTGCCGGCGCGGCGCAAGTTCCTGCGCACTCCGGGCAGCGAGACGAACGCTATCGCCGCGGTTGTGACGCACTACGCCCTGGCCTGGCCTGAGGTGCGGTTCAGCCTGACCGTGGACGGGCGCCAGAGCTTCGCCACGCCTGGCAACGGCGACCTGCGGGACGCCGCAGCGGCTGTCTACGGGCTGGACCTGGCGGCGGAGCTGCTGGCGGTTACGCTGGGCGAGGGGCCGGTGCGGGTGGAGGGGCTTGTTGGCCCGCCGCACGTCTCGCGGGCCAGCCGGACCTACGTGAGCCTTTTCGTGAACCGGCGTTGGGTTCAGAACCGGCGGCTGGCCTTCGCGGTGCAGGAGGCGTACCAGGGGATGCTGATGACGGGCCGGCACCCCGTCGCGGTCTTGAACATCACGGTGCCCTACGAAGACGTCGACGTGAACGTGCACCCGACGAAGGCCGAGGTGCGCTTCGTGGACGAGTCTGCGGCCTTCGCGGCGGTGCAGCGGGCCGTGCGGGCGGCGCTGGTGGCCCATGCCCCGGTGCCGGCGAGCGCCGTGGCGGCAGTGGCGGGCGCGCCGGACCTGGCGCCGGCGCCGCAGCCGTGGACGCCGCCGCTCTGGGAGCGGGGATTCCGGCAGGAGCAGCCCCCGGGGGTTTCGCAAGCGGAGCCGGGCCCTGGCGAGACTTCGCTGACGCCGGCGCAGGCGCTGCCCGTGCTGCGGGTGATCGGCCAGTTCGGGAACATCTACATCATCGCCGAGGGGCCGGAAGGCATGTACCTCATCGATCAGCACGCGGCGCACGAGCGTGTGCTCTACGAGCGTTTCTGCTCCGCGCGGGCCAGCCGGCGTCCTGATGCGCAGGGGCTGCTGGACCCGGCGCCGGTGGACGTGGCGCCCAGGCAGCGCGCGCTGCTCAGGGACGAGGCGGAGGCGCTGCGGGAGCATGGGTTCGAGATCGAGGAGTTCGGGGAAGGGGCGGTGCTGGTGAGGGCGCTTCCGGCGCCGCTGGCGCGCGGCGACGTGCGGGAGAACGTGCGCCGCTTTCTCGACGCGCTCGCCGAGGAGGACGAGGGGGACCGCCGGGACCGCGTCGCCATGTCGCTCGCCTGTCACGGTGCGATCCGGGCGGGCAAGCAGCTGACGGCGGAGGAGATGCGGGAGCTGGTGGTGCAACTGGAGGCCGCGGCCTCGCCGCACACGTGCCCGCACGGGCGGCCGACAATCGTCCACATGAGCGCGGACGCCCTGGCGCGCGGCTTCGGACGGCGCTAGCTAGTCGGGGCGCCCACCGCCTCGCAGCCGTCCGGCACGGGCACCGCGTCAGCGACACCGGCGATGTAGGCCACGAGCGGGAGCAGGTCCGTCGCGTCGACGAGGCCGTCGCAGTCGATGTCGTGGAAGTACGGCAGCGGCAGCGTCGAGCCGAAGCTGACGGCGCCCACGGCCGCGCCGTTGTGGCCGCCCAGCGCGTCGTCGGCGTTGCCGGCGAGGGGGTAGACGGCGACGAGGCCGGCCTGCGGCGTGGAGATCGCGTCGTCCATCGTGGCCTGGATGTCTGCCTGCGAGCGCGCGATGTTCCAGATGCGCACCTCGCTGAGGCCGGCCCAGGGCGGGAAGTTGTAGTCGATGTCGCTGGCGATGCGCAGGGGCTGGGTGTTCTGGGAGAGCGGCGCGTCGTCCGTTGTGAACTCGCTGTCCAGCTGGCCGTTGATGTAGAACTTGACGCTGGTGTGATCGGCGACGGCGGCGATGTGCACCCACTGGCGCAGCGGGACCACGCCTGTGGAGTCGTGTA
>DATKKM010000046.1:0-23004 GCA_035542855.1 Dehalococcoidia bacterium | reverse complement strand
GACGCCGTACTGCAGGGCGAGCGAGATAGAAGTCGCGAAGGCGTCCACCATACCGGAGAGCGTTGAGCCTTCCTTGGCCATGGTGAGCCAGATCTCCCCTGGCGAACCGTCCTCGTAGAGGCCGGCCGTGATGTAGCCCTCATGCCCCTCGACGGAGAACTTGTGGGTCATGGAGACGCGCGTCGTCGGGAGGCGGCGGCGGACCGGGCCTCCGACGGACGCAGATGCGGAGACCGTTCCATCATCCTTCTTCGTCGAAAGGACCTGTGCGCGCTTTGATCCGTCGCGGTAGATCGCCAGGGCCTTGAGGCCGTGCTTCCATCCCTCTGTGTAGGCCTGCTCGATGTCTTGCACTGCCGCATCTTCCGGAAGGTTCACGGTCTTGGAGATCGCCCCGGAGATGAACGGTTGCACTGCACCCATCATCTTTATATGCCCAAGCCAGTGTATCGTGCGCGAACCGTTTTGTGCCTTGAACGCGCAGTCAAAAACTGAAAGATGTTCTTCGGAAATGTGCGGCGCTCCTTCAATCGTTCCGCGATCGTCGATGTAAGTTATGACGTCGCTCACCTGCTGTTCGTTATAACCCAACTTTCGCAGAGCGCGCGGCACTGTGTTGTTCACGATCTTCATCAGACCGCCGCCCACCAGCGTCTTGTACTTCACCAGCGCGATGTCCGGTTCGATGCCGGTGGTGTCGCAGTCCATCATGAAGCTGATCGTCCCCGTCGGCGCGATGACCGTCGCCTGGGAGTTGCGGTAACCGTGCCGCTTGCCCAGCTCCACCGCTTCGCCCCAGCTGGACCGCGCCGCCGCGACGAGGTAATCGGGCGCGAGCTCTTCATCGATATCGTGTGACGCCGCCGCGTGCTTTTCCATTACCCGCAGCATCGGCTCGGCGTTTCTCTCGTGACCGGCGAAGGTGCCCATCCGCGAGGCGATCACCGCCGATGTCGCGTAGGCCTGGCCGGTCATGATCGCCGTCAGCGCGCCCGCCCAGGCGCGTCCCTCGTCGGAGTCGTACGGGACGCCCAGGCACATGAGCAGCGCGCCCAGGTTGGAGTAACCCAGACCCAGCTGCCGGTAGTCCAGGGCGTTCTGGTGGATCTTCGGCGTGGGGTAACTGGAGTTCCCGACGATGATCTCCTGCGCCATGATGCTCAGCGCTACGACGTGCCGGTACGCCTCCACATCGAAGCGCCCGTCCTCGTCCAGGAAGCGCAGCAGGTTGATCGAGGCCAGGTTGCAGGCGCTGTCGTCGATGTGCATGTACTCGGAGCAAGGGTTGCTGGCGTTGATCGGCCCGGTGTTGGGGCAGGTGTGCCAGTCGTTGATCGTCGTGTGGTACTGGATGCCCGGGTCCGCGCACTCCCAGGCCGCCGTGGCGATCTGGCGCAGCACGTCCTGCGCGTCCTTCTCTTCCGCCACCTGGCCGCTGGTGACGTAGCGGGTGTACCACTTGCGTCCCTCCAGCGCCGCCTGCATGAAGTCGTCGGTGACGCGGACGGAGTTGTTGGCGTTCTGGTACTGGATGCTGATCCACGCGTCGCCGTCCAGCGACATGTCGTAGCCCGCCTCACCCAGGGCGTAGGCCTTCTTCTCCTCGCGCGCCTTGGACCAGATGAACTCTTCGATGTCCGGGTGGTCCACGTTGAGCACCACCATCTTCGCCGCGCGGCGGGTCTTGCCGCCGGACTTGATCGTCCCGGCCACGGAGTCCGCGCCCCGCATGAACGACACCGGCCCGGAGGCCAGCCCGCCCGCCGTCACGTGCTCCCTGGAGCTGCGCAGCCGCGAAAGGTTGATGCCGGAGCCGCTGCCGCCCTTGAAGATCTTCCCCTCGGTGCGGTACCAGTCCAGGATCGAGTCGATAGAGTCGTCGATGCTCAGGATGAAGCAGGCGGAGCACTGCGGCTGCGCCTCCACGCCCACGTTGAACCACACCGGCGAGTTGAAGCAGAGCAGCTGGTTCACCAGCGCGTAGCGCAGCTCCATGCGGAACGTCTCGCGCTCGTCCTCGCTGGCGAAGTAGCCGTCGTCCCAGCCCCAGGCGGAGATCGTGTCGGCGACGCGGTCGATCAGCTGCTTCACGGAGCGCTCCCGCACCAGGCCGTTCGTCGGCTTCAGCGGTCCGCGGAAGTACTTGGAGGCGACGACGTTGGTCGCGTTCTGAGACCAGTGGGCCGGGATCTCGCACTCGTGCTGCTCGAAGACCGGCTTGCCGTCCGCGCCGTCGATGATGGCCGAGCGGATCTCCCAGGCGATCTCGTCGTAGGGATCGAGATCGGGTTGGGTGAAGCGGCGAGAGACCGGCAGATGCGCGTCGCGATTACGGACCGAGTTGCCGTTTTGCACGCGCTGTTCAGTTTCAGGTCTGGTCTCAGGTGCGAGGGTCATGTGGCCATCCCTTTCTATGTAAACTCCGATGATGGATTTCAGTTAATCGATTTCAACAAATTGCGATGGTGATTTTTCGGCGACAGCGGGAGCCTTGTCCCACCGATTTATGGGACTGCGTCCCTCATCCGCCGATCTCCTGGATCCGCGTCACCCGGCTGCGCGGCACGTCGAAGACCGGTGTGTCGAAGTCCGCGGTGTGCTTGAAGAGCACGACGTTGTCCGTCGGCACGTCGACGCGCCAGCCGTCGGCGTACACCTCCTCCGCCCGCTCGCTCAGATCGTTCTGCCGGTCAGACTGGCGGTACTGCACGCGGTATCTCTTCATCGCGACACCTCCTGTGCCACTGCTTCCTTCGACCAGTACTCCTGGAGCTCGCGTTCTGCGTCGCTCAGGCGCGTCTTCGCCGCTTCCACCGCAGACCTCGCCGCCCCGTCCGCCGGCCCCGTCCGCCCGAAGACGGCCGCGCGCACCGCCTCCATCGCCTCCAGGTAAGCGCGGTGCGCGTCGTCGTAGTTGCGGATGAGCTCGCGTTCGCGGTCGATCATCGAACCCTCCATCGGTTGGTGGCGGGAAGAGTGCAGAGAAGGGGCGTCGCCCCATCTCTGCCGGGGGTTCGGGGGTGTCCCCCGATGTCACAAGATCCCTGGGCGGGTGGGTGGGTCGCACGGTGTCTCTTAGTTCTGGTTAGTGGAGAGCGGCAGCGGGTGGCCGTCGTCATCGCCCCTCCGCCTTTCGCTCCCGCTCGCGCGCCGGAAACTCCACCACCGGCGGCGTCGTCCGCGGGCGGCGGGTGCGCTTGCGCGGCGCCGGCGCGCCGGTTGCCACCTCCGGCAGCAGCGCCAGCTGGTCCGGCGGCACGTCGCGGCGGGCCCAGCCGGCCTTCAGCGCCTCCAGCTCCTGCTCCAGCGCATCCACATCGGCGAAGGCCCGGTAGACGGAGGCGAAGCGGATGTAGGCGATCTGGTCCAGCGCCCGCAGCCGCTCCATCACCATCTCCCCGACGACGCTGGACGGCACTTCCGCCTTGTTCAGCGCCAGTACGGCCTTCTCCACGTCGTCCGCCAGCGCCTCGACGGCGCCGGACGGGATCGGCCGCTTCTCGCAGGCCTTGCGCACGCCGGCGATGATCTTCCCGCGGTCGAACTCCTCGCGGCGGCCGTCCTTCTTGATCAGCGCCACGCCGCCCAGCTCCACCCGCTCCACCGTGGAGAAGCGCTGCCCGCAGGCCAGGCACTCCCTGCGCCGCCTGATCCCGTCCGAGTCCGGGCGGGAGTCGGTGACGCGAGTGTCCGGGTTGGCGCAGAACGGGCAGTTCATCTTAGTGGACAGTGGGCAGCGGGCAGCCGCAGCTCGATGGAAGAGGGAAGTGGGAAGCGGCAGGCAAGGAGGAAACCTTCGCGCTTCCGACTTCCCTCTTCCTGGGTCGTTGACAGAACATTTCTTGGCTCATTTAAAGGGTTTGCGCCCACCGGAACCGGTAGGCGCAGGGTCAGATTAGTACCAGATGTTGGGGTTGTCAAGCCGCGCTGTCACAAGATTTTGTAGAAACTTGTGAACAAAGCAATCCACATCCGCGAAGGCGGAAATCGACACGTTCTGCACCCCCAACGCACACGGAGAAGGCTGCCCTCGTCGCCCAGCCTGGTGGTGCGATAGGATACCCCGCATGACGGGGCCACGGCGCATCGCAGTAGGCTGGCTGGCCTGCCTTTGCTTGCTGGCCGCGGCGTGTCTCGAGGCGAGCACAGCGCAGGCGCCGACGCCGGACCCGGCGGAAGACTCCGCCCCTGCGCCGGCGTCGCAACCGCCCCTCGGCAATGCCGCCCGGATGCCGGAACAGATCATCGCGACGCCCCTCGGCGCGGAAACGGCTCCCGCCGTCACCCATCTGCCGCTCTCGCTCCTCGCGCCGTCCGCGGCGGAGGCGGCGGGGGAGCTGGGCGAGAACGTGGGGATCGCGGTGTACTACCCTTCGGAGGGGCGTATCTACGAGTACAACGCCCAGGCCCAGTTCGAGCTCGTCAGCGTGGTCAAAGTGCCGATCATGCTCACGCTGCTGGACAAGGCGATCGCCGAGCGCCGGCAGCTCACCGCAGACGAGACCGCCCTCGTCACAGCGATGATCCGCGAGAGCGACAACGACGCGACAACCGCCCTCTGGTACGAGTTGGGCGGCGCGAAGACCGTGCAGCGTTTCCTGGACTCGGCCGGGGTGTCCGGCGCGACGATCGACCCGCACGACTGGGGCGATAGCGTGATGCCGGCGGCGGCGGGCGCAGAGCTGCTGGGCAAGCTGGTCGAGGGGCAGATCCTCGATGCGTCGAGCCGGCAGTTCGCGATGCGGCTGATGTCGGAAGTCGATCCCTCGCAGGACTGGGGCGCGGTCACGGTCTCATCGTTCGCGGCGGAGACGGGTGTGAAGAACGGCTGGTACCCGGAGCACGATGGCTGGGTGCTGAACAGCTTCGGCTACGCGCTGCCCGACGACGCCTCGCCGGAGTACACCATCGCCATCTTCTCACGCGGCCACGCGACTTTCGGACAAGGGCGGCAGGCGATCGAGGAGCTCGCCAGCCTGATCCACCTCGACGCGGCCTCCAGATAAAGAGGCGCCGCAGGGACGTCTGGGGGGAAGATCAAACGGCCCTGCGGCGCCGGTCCCCGCGCGAACGCGGGACTCGGTTTATCGCATCGAGCGGGGCTCGGACCGCCCGATGCGGCTAGTTATCGCATCGATACCGGCCGGCGAAGAAACGTGGGGAGGTCGGTGTCATCTCGATTCTCCACCGCTTCGTTCCGGATGCGGCGGTACTCTTCGTCCTCGTACTTGGTGTCCCACTTCGCCTGCGGCTGAAAGCCGACGGCGATCAGCGTGATCTTCACCTCTTCTCCCAGCGTCGGGTCTGTCGACGTCCCGAAGATGATCTCGGCCGTCGGATCAACGACCTCCGCCACCACCTGCGCGGCCATGTTCAGCTCGTGCAGCGCCATGGAGCCGCCGCTGGCGATGTTGAACAGGACGCCCGTCGCGCCGTGGATGTTCACGTCCAGCAGCGGGCTGGTGATCGCCGACTGCGCCGCTTCCACGGCGCGGTTGTCGCCGTGCGCCGTGCCGATGGCCATCAGCGCGGGGCCGGCGTCCGCCATGATCCGCCGCACATCCGCGAAGTCCAGGTTGATGTCGCCGGGCACCGTGATCAGCTCTGAGATGCCCTGGATCCCCTGCCGCAGCACGTCGTCCGCCATCTTGAACGACTCATCCACCGTCGTCTTCTGGTCGCAGATCGCCAGCAGGCGGTCGTTCGGGATGACGATCAGCGTGTCGACTTCGCTCCGCAGCTTGTCGATGCCGGCGTCGGCCTGGTCGCGCCGCTTGGCGCCCTCGAAGGCGAACGGCCGCGTCACCACGGCGATCGTCAGCGCGCCCAGGTCCTTGGCTATCCCGGCGACGACCGGGGCTGCGCCGGTGCCGGTGCCGCCGCCCATGCCGGCCGTGATGAACACCATCTCGGCGTCCGTCAACAGGTCCTTTATCTCCTCGCGGGACTCCTCGGCGGCAGCGCGGCCCTTCTCCGGGTCGCTGCCGGCGCCCAGGCCCTTCGTCACGCGCTCGCCGATGCGCACCGTCTCGTTCGCCGCGCAGTTGCCCAGCGCCTGGGCGTCCGTGTTGACGCCCACGAAGTCGACGCCGCCGATGCGCGCCTCCACCATGCGGTTGATGGCGTTGCAGCCGCCGCCTCCCACTCCTACCACCTTGATCGGCGGCAGTCCGTCCATGTCCACCTTTGCCATTTGCCGTTGCTCCTTCCCCCCGTTGCCGGGTCTAGTCCGAACCATTTGTCTGTCGGTCAGGGCCCTGTCCTGACCGGAGTTCACCTGGGAATTAGCGTCTTGATCCAGCGGCCCGCCGCGCCGACGAACTTCTCCAGCGGCACGCTGGGCAGCTTCAGCTCCGGCTTGTTGCCGTTGCTGGCCGGCCCGGCGTCTTCCACCGCCCAGTGCAGCAGGCCGACGCTCGTCGCGTAGGCCGGGCTGTTCAGCGAATCCGCCAGCCCGTGGATGCGCTTCGGGACGCCGGCGCGCACCGGCATCCGCAGCACCAGCTCGGAAAGCTCGACGATGCCGGGAAGCGCCGCTGTGCCGCCCGTCAGCACCAGGCCCGCCGCGACCACGTCGTCGAAGCCGGCGCGCTTGACGTCGATGTAGATCATCTCCAGGATCTCCTCGACGCGGGCCTGCAGGATCTCGGCGATGCGGCGGCGCGGCACCTCCTTCGTGCGCTGTCCGCCGAACGATTCGATCTCCACGATCTCCTCGGCGTCGACGTGGCTGGGCAGGCAGGAGCCATACTCCAGCTTCAGCTCTTCGACGGTCGAATAGGGCGCGCGCAGGCCGGCCACCAGGTCGTGCGTCAGGTGGTAGCCGCCCACGGGCAGCACCGTCGTGTGGAAGACACTGCCGTCCACAAAGACCGCGATGTCCGTCGTGCCGCCGCCGATATCGGCCAGGATCACGCCCTGCTCCTTCTCCTCCGTCTCCAGCACGGCGTCCGCCGCCGCCAGCGGCGCGAACACCAGCGCATCCACCACTACACCGGCCCCTTCGACGCACTGCGTCAGGTTCTGGCTGGCGGTCACGGAGCCGGTGACGATGTGGCAGTCCATGTCCAGCCGCTGGCCGTACATGCCGACCGGGTCCGTCACCTGCTCCTGCCCGTCCACCACGAAGAAGCGCGGGATACTGTGCAACACTTCGCGGTTGGTGGGGAGGTTCAGGTTGCCCGCGCCCTCCTGCGCGCGCTCGATGTCCTCGGCGGTGATCGGGCGCTGCTTGCCGGCGATGGTGGCGATGCCGCGGTTGTTCATCGACTGGGTGTGGTTGCCGCCGATGCTGACGTGCGCCGAGATGATGCGGGAGCCGCTGGACTTCTCGGCGCGCTCAACGGAGGTCATGATCGCCTCGGTGGCCTGCTGGATGTTGTCCACCATGCCCTTCTTCACCCCGTGCGCCGGCGTCACGCCCACGCCCAGGATGCGCAGCTCACCCTCCTGCGTCGTCTCGGCGACAAGTGTGCAGACCTTGCTGCTCCCGACGTCGATCGATGCGACTGTGTGCTCTTTCATGGGCATCACCTCCGATCACTCATTGAAACGAGGGCCTTTCCCCAAAGCGCAGGTCCAGCACATGCCCACTCATGCTGTCCCTGCCCAGTTGCGAATCCAGCTGCTGCCAGACCGCAAGCTTGAAGTCCATGTTTTCGCTGTCACCAATCACCACGCTGTAGCCGGCGTCCGTCTTCACGGTGAGGCCATCGGCCTCTGACCAATCGACCTCCGTAATGTTCATCTGGAGGCGCGGCGGCACCTGCTCCACCAGCGCCTTGGTCAGGCGCACAGCGTCCTGGTCCACACGGTCGCCTGCGTTGAGTGGCGGCGAGGCCAGAGCGTGGACGGTGAGCGAGCCTTCCGGCGCCGCGAAGCCCTCCGGCAGGACGATGCCCTCTTCGTCGATGACGTAGGGCGTGCTGCCGGCGATCCACGTGCCCCAGGGCTGCCGCTCCACGACCGTGACCTTGACCGTCTGCGGCCAGCCGCGCGAGATCTGCACGTCTTTCACCTGCGGCAGCGCGCGGATGCGGCTCTCGGCGCCGCTGAAATCGGCGATCAGTATGCTGTCGCCCCTGGAGTGCACGAGGTCCGCGATCTGCTGCCGGTCCGCATCGTTGGCGCCGGCGACCTCGATGTGCTGCACCCGCAGGAACGGGGAGAAGTACAGCCCAACCAGGAAGAGCGCGAACAGCGCGCCCAGGATGGCGCTGGCCAGCTTGCGGGCGTGCTTGTGGCGGATGTGGCGCCGCGTCTCGTCGTCCAGGAGGACGTCGCCGTGGAAGGGCTGCACCGCCTTCGACCCGCTGCGCCGGAAGACCGGCCCGCGCCTAGCCATGCGGCCGCTCCTGGTATCGCTCCAGGCCAAGCTCGATCAGGCGCGTGATGAGGTCGCGGTAGGAGAGCCCGGCGTACTCCCAGAGCTTGGGGTACATGCTCGTCGGGGTGAAGCCGGGGATCGTGTTCACTTCGTTCAGGGAGAAGGCGCCGTCCGGCATCAGGAAGAAGTCCACTCGCGCCAGGCCCGCGCAATCGATCGATTTGTACACTTCGATGGCCAGCTCTCGCAGGCGTTCGGACGTCGCCGCCGGGATCTCCGCCGGGATGTGGAGGACGGTGTTCGGGTCGTCGTACTTCGCGCGGTAGTCGTAGAACTCCGCGGCGAAAGTGATCTCGCCGACGGGCGAGGCCTCCGGCTCGTCGTTGCCCAGCACCGCCACCTCCACCTCGCGCGCGCCCTCGGCGGACACCTCGACCAGCACCTTGCGGTCGAAGCGGAAGGCCTCGGCGATCGCGGCGTCCAGGTCCTCGCGGGAGCGCGCCTTCGATGTGCCCAGGCTCGAGCCGCCGTTGGCCGGTTTCACGAACGCCGGGTAACCGATCGTCGCCTCTGCCGCGCGGATCACGCCCTGCGGATCGCGCCGCCAGTCGGAGGCGCGCACCTCGACGTCGTTCACGACCGGGAAGTTGTGGTGCCGGAAGAAGGTCTTCTGGAGGGCCTTGTCCATCCCCAGCGCGCTCGCCGCCACGCCGGCGCCGACATACGGCACTCCCGCCAGCTCCAGCAGCCCCTGCAGCGTGCCGTCCTCCCCGTTGGCGCCGTGGATCAGCGGGAAGACAACGTCCACCCGCCGCAGCGCTCCCAGCGCCGCCGTCCGGTAGAGGATGCCGCTGCCCAGCGGCTCGTCCAGGCTCCGCAGGTGCTCGGAGCGGATGCGCTGGAGCGCGATCTCCGTCTGCGCGGGGGTTAGCCATGTGCCCTGGCGCGTCACGCCGATCGGCACCGGCTGGAAGCGCGACGTATCGATCGCCGAGATCACGCCCTGCGCGGAGACGACGGACACCTCGTGCTCAGCGGAGCGCCCGCCGAAGAGCACGCCGGCGCGGAGACGCTTCCGCCGCGCGTTCATGCGAACTCCCCGACGAACATCACTTCGGTCTCCAGGTCTACGCCGAACTTCTCGCGCACCTTCGCCTGGGCCAGCTCGATCAGCGAGGTGACGTCTTTCGCCGTGGCGCTTCCCAGGTTGAGGATGAAGTTGGAGTGCAGCTCTGAGAACTGCGCGTTGCCGATGCGGTGCCCGCGCAGGCCAACGTCGTCCACGTACTGCCACGCGGGTCGCTCCGGCGGATTCTTGAACACGGAGCCGCAGTTGCGCCCGGGCGGTTGTGCGCCGCGCCGCTGGACGTCGAACTCCTTGACCTGCTGCTTGAGCGCCTTCGCGTCGCCCTTCTGCAGCCGCAGATCGACCGACAGGACGATCTCGCCGACGATCTTGCCGCTGGTGAAGGCGCTGTTCCGGTAACTCAGGTCAAGCTCCTCCGCCGAGACCTCGATCACGTCGCCGTAGGAGTCCGCCAGGCGCGCGCCCTTCAGCACATCGCTCAGGGAGTGGCCGTAGGCGCCGGCGTTGGTTACAACGGCGCCGCCCAGGCTGCCGGGGATACCGGCGGCCCACTCCAGGCCGGCGTAGCCGGCGCTGGACATGCGCCGGGCCAGCGTGGCGAAGCTCATGCCGGAGCCCGCGCGCACCTTGTAGCCCTCGCCGTTCTTCTCCGGGCCCGTGATCTCGCTATGCTGGTTGTCGATCACCAGCCCGCGGATGCCGCCATCGCCGACGAGGATGTTGGAGCCGGAGCCGAAGATGAACGCTTCGATCTCGCGCTGGCGGGCGATGGCGAAGACGCGGCGCAGCTGGTCCTCGCTCTTGACCGCGATGTAGGCGTCGGCAGCGCCGCCGACCCCGAACGTGGTGTGCCGGGCCATCGGCTCGTTCACCTTAACGGTCGCGATCTTGCGCAGCTCAGTGATCAGCGGGTCGTTCATCGTTCTCTCAGCAGCCGCAGCACCTCCGGCCCGGCGAGCTCGACGTCGCCAGCGCCGACCGTGAAGAAGACGTCGCCCGGGCGCAGCGCCCCGGCGACGGAGCGGGCGGCGTCCAACACGCTGCCCGCGTAGATGGAGCCGGGGATCTCGGCGGCCAGGGCACGGGCGTCCATTCCGGCAGCCGGCTCCTCGCGCGCCGCGTAGGTATCGGCGATGTAGAGTGCGTCGCAGTCCGCGAAGCACGTGCGGAACTCGTCCAGCAGGTAGGCCGTGCGTGTGTACGTGTGCGGCTGGAAGAGCGCCACGATGCGGCGGCCGGGGAAGCGCAAACGCGCGGCCGCCAGGTCGGCGCGGACCTCAGTCGGGTGGTGGGCGTAGCTGTCCATCACCGTGACGCCGGCCGCTTCGCCGATGGGCTCGAAGCGGCGGGCCGCACCCCGGAACTCGGCAATGGCGGCGATCATGTCTTCTTTGGGGAGACCAACGATCTCGCCGACAGCGATAGCGGCGAGGGCATTTGCGACGTTGTGAACGCCAGCCAGTTGAGTCGTGACTTTCCCCCAGAGTTGTTTGTGGAATTTTACCACAAACGATAACCCGTCTATACCCTTAGACTCTATGTTTTCTGCCGTCCAGTCCGCCTCTTTGTTGAGGAGACTGTAGGAGACGACATGGACGGGGTAGAGCATGTCGTCTCCTACAGTCGGGGAAGGGGGTACCTGCCGGGGAGGCAGGCTCGCTTGCACAGGGGGGGAATCCGTGCAAGCGACGATATAACCGGAAGTGTCAACTTGGGAGAGGAACTGCGCGAACGCACGCTGCAACTCCTCGAACGAGCCGTAGATGTCCAGGTGGTCCGGCTCGATGTTCGTCACCACCGCGATGTGCGGGTGGTACTCCAGGAATGCCCGGTCGTACTCGTCAGCCTCTACGACGAAGTGCGGTCCTTCGCCGGGCATGGCGTTGGTGCCGAAGTCGCGGATGACGCCGCCGATCATGAACGTGGGGTCCTTGCCGGCGCGCCTCAGCATGTAGGCGATGAGCGATGACGTCGTCGTCTTGCCGTGCGCTCCGGCGACGGCGATCACCTCTTTGCCCTCCTGCAGCATCGCCACCATCTGCGCACGCTTGATGGCCGGGATGCCCCGGCGCCGGGCCTCGGCGATCTCCGGGTTGTCTTCGTGCGCAGCCGAGGTGTAGACCACCATCCCGGCGTCGTCAATGTTCCCGGCGGCGTGGCCCTCGTGCACAGTCACGCCCAGCCGCTCGATCGTCTCCGTCATCGGCGAAAGATGCAGGTCGGAGCCGGTCACGGTGTGGCCGCGGGCGCGCAGGATGCGGGCGATCGCTGACATATGGATGCCGCCGACGCCCACCAGGTGGACGCGCTGCGGGATGGTGCGGACGGCCGTGTCGTTCATGCCGCCTGCCCCCGCGCCAGCTCAAAGAGCACCGCGGCGATCCGCGCGGCCGCGTTCGGGCGCGCCATCCGCCGCGACGCCTCGCGCATCGAACGCAGCCGCTCGTCATCGGCGAGCAGTTCGCCGACAACAGGCAGCAGATCGTCCAGCTGATCGTCTTCGAGGACGACCGCGGCCCCCGCCCGCGCCAGGTAGCGCGCGTTCGGACGCTGGTGCGCCCCCGCGAACGTCCCCGGTACCAGGACAGCGGGCAGCACCGTCGCCGGCAGCTCGCCCAGCGTGGAGGCGCCGGCCCGGCAGACCGCCAGGTCGGCCGCCGCCATCGCCCAGGGCACTTCTTCGTACATGTAGCCGTGCAGGTGATAGCGGGAACGCAGCTCGTTGGGGAGGCCGTCGCGGATCTCCAGCAGCCACTGCTCGTCGGCCCGGCCGCAGAGATGGACCACTTCACATAACTGGAGAAGACCGCTCAGCTCCGACGCCACCGCGCGGTTGATGCTGTGCGCCCCGGACGATGCGCCCGTCACGAACAGCACCTTCTCCTCCGGGCTCAGCCCCAGCCGTTCGCGGCCGGTGGCGCGGTCCGCGTTCCAGAACTCTTCGCGGACCGGGTAGCCGGTCACCATCGTCTTGCCGCTGGGCAGGGCGCGCAGGCTTTCGATCGCCGTCGCGCAGACGCGCTGCGCCAGGCGCGCGATGGCGCGGACGGCCCAACCGGGGTTGAGGTCGGGAAGGTAGACGGCCAGCGGGACGCCCCGGCTCTTGGCCGCCAGGGCCACCGGGAAGCTGGCGTAGCCGCCCGTCGAAAAGACAACGCTGGGGCGAAAGTCGCGGAGAATCTGGCGTGCCTGCTGCACGCCAAAAGCGATCTTGCCGCTGTTGGCCGCCATCTGCCACGGCATGCGGCCGCGGATCGGCGCCGCACTGACCTCGCGCATGGCGAATCCAGCGCGCTTCACGATGTCCGACTCCTGCCCGCCGGCGCCCACGTACAGCACATCGAAGGACTCGCCTGCCGGGAGACCGCGCCGGACAGCCTGAGCGACGGCCAGCGCCGGGTAGACGTGGCCGCCGGTGCCGCCGCCGCTGAGGACCAGCCTCACGTTCGCCCCCTCTCGAAGACGGGGCCGCTGTGCGGCCGCGGGCGGCGCTTGCGCACTCGCCTGGCGTCCCGTGCCGGAGGCGCATCGCCGGCGGGGGTGAACCCCTGCTCGGAGCTGTAGCGGGAGACGCTGAGCAGGATGCCAACGCCCGCCATCAGCGAGATCAGCGCCGACCCGCCGTAGCTCAGGAACGGCAGCGGCACGCCGGTAAGCGGCAGCGTGCGGGTGATCCCCGCGATGTTGATCAGAGTCTGGAAGGCGATCCAGCTGACGATGCCCATCGCCAGCAGCGTCGCGAAACGGTCGCGCGTCTTCAGCGTGACCTTGACCCCGCGATAGACGAAGAACGCGAAGATCGCCAGGATGGCCATCAGGCCGATGAACCCCAGCTCCTCGCCCAGCACCGCGAAGACGCCGTCCGTCTGGGAGCTGGGCAGGTACAGGTGCTTCTGCCGGCTCTCCGCCCACCCCAGCCCGAACGGCCCGCCGCTGCCCAGAGCGACGAGCAGCTGGATGATCTGGTAGCCGCTCCCCTGCGGGTCAGAAGTTGGCGCGATGAAGCTGTTGAGCCGGTCCAGCTGGTAGTCCCGCGTCGTCACGATCGCGTAGCTGAGTAGCGCCCCAAAGCCCAGGAGCAGCGCCAGGTGGCTGAGCGGCGCGTCCGCCAGGAAGAAGAGCGTGCAGGCCACCAGCACGATGATCACCGCCGTCCCCATGTCCGGCTCCGAAACCACGAGCGCGCCGACGACGCCGACGAGCAGCACGAACGGCACGAACCCCAGCGTGAACTTGTCGATCTGGGAGCCGCGGGAGGAGAGCCAGGCCGAGATGTAGACGATGATCGACAGCTTGGCGAACTCGCTCGGCTGCACCTGGATCGGGCCGAAGTCCAGCCAGCGCCGCGCCCCGTTGACTTCGACGCCCACCGGTGACAGCACAAGCAGCAGCCCGGCGAGCGAGAAGAGCAGCATCCAGACGCTCCAGGCGCGCAACTTGTTGTAGTCCAGCCGCATGAAGAAGAGGAGCGCGCAGAGCCCGGCCACGGCGAAGATCGCCTGCCGCTTCACGAAGAAGTTGGCGTCGCCGTAGTCGTGGTAGCCCACGGCGTAGCTGGCCGTGTAGACGGCGAGCAGCCCCGTGATCAGCAGCATGATCGTCGCGCAGAGCAGCAGCAGGTCCGGCTGGCCCGCAGGGATCTTGCCCGCGCTGCGCTCCGCGGTGGGGCGGACGGCGGCTATCGAGGCGATGACTTGCCTCCCTCCGCCCCCGCACGCACTAGCGCCCGGAAGTGCTCACCGCGGCGCTCGAAGTTGTCGTACGCGTCATAGCTCGTGCAGGCTGGCGAAAGGAGGACGACGTCGCCCGGCTGAGCGAGCTCGTGCGCCGTGCTCACGGCCTGTTCCAGGTCGCCGTCCCGCACGATCGGGACGTTGCCCGGGTTCTTCTCCCGGCGCAGCGCCTCCTCCAGCAGTTCCGCCGCCTCGCCGAAGAGGACGATGCCGCGGCAACGCCCCAGCGCCTCGCGGGCCATCTCGCTCAGCGGCAGGTTCTTATCGCGCCCGCCCAGCAGCAGCACGATCGGCTGCTCGAACGAGCGGAGGCCGGCCAGCGTGCGCTCAGGCGTGGTGGCGATGCTGTCGTTGTAGTACTTCGCGCCGTCTATCTCCGCCACGTACTCCAGGCGGTGCTGGACGCCGCGGAAGGATCCGGCGCCGGCGGCGATGGCGTCCGGCGAGACGCCGCTGGCCAGCGCGATCGCCGCCGCGGCCAGGGCGTTCTCCTGGTTGTGCCGTCCCCGCAAGAGCACGGAAGAGAGCGAGAACAGCGGCTCCTCGGCGCCGCTCCAGCGGGCCATGGCGATGCCGTTCCGCACGAAGACCGAGTCGCCCGGCGCAGCGGCGCCCATCGTGAACCAGCCCAGGCGGCCGCGCGCCTCGTTGCCCAGTGCGCGGGACTCCGGGTCGTCGTAGCCCAGGATGGCGATGTCGGCCGCCTCCTGGTGACGGATGATGTTCGCCTTCAGGCGCTTGTAGTCGTCCCACGAGAAGCGGTCCAAATGGTTCGGTGTGATGTTGAGCACGGCCGCGATGTGCGGGCTGCGGTCCACCAGCTGCAACTGCGTGTGGCTCACCTCCAGCACGGACCACGTGTACGGCCGCAGGTCCACCAGGTGCTCCAGCAGGCCGACGCCGATGTTCCCGCCCACGAAGACGTCGCGGCCGTCGGCGCGCATCATCTCGGCGACGAGCGCCGTGGTCGTGGTCTTGCCGCTGGAGCCGGTGATCCCGACGACGGGGCCGGGCGCCAGCTCCAGGAAGAGGCCCACCATCGAGTGCAGCGGCACACCCAGGCTGCGCGCCGCGCTCAGCCCCGGCAGGTCCAGCGGCACGCTCTGCGAGATGAACACTGCGTCGGCGCGGGTCACCGTGCGCTCGTCGTTCTTGCCCAGCGAAAGGCTGACGTCGAGCCCGTCCACGTCGTGCAGGCGGTCGGCCAGCTTGGCGCGGGGCTTGGAGTCCGAGATGGTCACGTGAGCGCCGCGGCGGGCCAGGTAGCGCACGAAGTCCACGCCCTCGATGCCCAGGCCAACGACGGTCACGTTCTTGCCGGCGAAGTCCAGCCGCTCCAGCTGCCGCAGGTCGATCATGAGTAGACCTCCAGCGCCAGCGCGGTGCCGGCGGCGGCGCCCAGCGCGCCGATGATCCAGAAACGCTGCGTCACCTGCACCTCGCTCCAGCCGATCTTTTCGAAATGGTGGTGGACAGGCGCCATCTTGAAGATGCGCTTGCCGCCGCTGATCCGGTAGTACCCCACCTGCAGCGCCACGGACAGCCCATCGACGACGAAGACGATGCCGATAAGCGGCAGGACCAGCCACTGGCCGGTCATGAAGGCGACAACGGCCAACCCCCCGCCCAGCGGCAGCGCCCCGGAATCCCCCATGAACATGCGCGCCGGGTAACTGTTGCTCCAGAGGAAGCCCAGCAGCGCGCCGACGACGATCAAGCAGAAGGCGCCCAGGTACGTCTGGTCCTGGTAGAGCGCGATGAACCCGTACGCGCCGTAGGCGATGGCGCCGCTGCCGGCCACCAGCCCGTCCAGCCCATCCGTGACCGCCACGCCGCCCGCCGTCAACACGATCACGCCCAGCGCAATCGGGATGTAGAAGCAGTGGATCGTCTCGCGGCCGTGGTAAGGGATGTTCACGGTGTTCAGATCCAGCGCCTCGTGCAGCCCGTACGCCGCGCCCGCGCCGATCACGAGGAAGCCGACGAGCTTCGCCCGGCGCGTCAGCGCGTGTTGAGGCCGGCCCTGCAGCGAGCCCAGGTCGTCCACGATGCCGATCACCGCCAGGCAGCCCATCGTCAGCAGCGGCAGCCCGATCGACCAGCGGTTGATCAGGTCCCCGCCGATCGTGAACGCCGCGATCGACAGCATCACCAGGATTCCGCCCATCGTTGGCGTGCCGGCCTTCACCTGGTGCGTCTCCGGGCCCCACTCGCTGATCTCCTTGCCCACCTTCAGGCGGCGCAGGATATCCACGGTCGGGTAGCCGGCGATCGTCGTCGCCACCAGCGCGAGGGAGCCGATCGTGAGCGCGTAGATCATGCTCGCACCAGCGCTTCCACGACCGATTCCAACCCCACCGCGCGGGAGGCCTTGACCAGGCAGACGTCGCCTTCGCGCAGCTCTTGCCGCAGCGTTTCGGCGGTCTCTTCCGGCGTCGCCAGCAGGCGTACGCCGGTGTGCCCGGCGGCGCGTGCGGCCTCCGCCAGCAAGCGGGCATCCTCGCCGCAGACCATGAGCACGTCGCACGTCGTCGCCGCGTGGCGGCCGACCTGCTCGTGCCCTTCGTCCTCCGCCGCGCCCAGCTCGCGCATGTGGCCGAGCACGGCGATGCGGCGCCTGGCCTTCGATTCGCTGAGCAGGTCGAGCGCCGCGATCATCGAGGCCGGGCTCGCGTTGTAAGAGTCGTCGATGATTGTCGAACCGTTGGGGCCCGTCCGCACCGTCAGCCGCAGGTCGAGCCGCGCCTCGCGCAGTGCCGAGGCCACCTCATCGGGCGTCATCCCTTCTTCGAGGGCGACGGCCGCCGCCGCCAGCGCCGGGTACACGTGGTGCTTGCCCGGCAGCGGGCAATCGATGTCGAGTGTCGATCCGCCGGCCTGGAGCCGGAATGAGAAGCCGTCCAGCCCGCGGCTGGTGACGTCCGTTGCGCGGACGTCGCACTGCTCCGAGAGGCCGTAGAGGATGGAGCGGGCGCGCGTGCGCCGTGACATCGCCGCCACGTTGGCGTCGTCGCCATTCAGAACGGCCAGCCCGTCGGCAGGCAGCGCTTCCACCAGCTCCGCTTTCGCCGCCACGATCCGCCCGAACGAGCGGACGCGCTCCAGGTGTACATAACTCACATTCGTGACAACGCCCACGGCCGGCTTCCCGATGCGAGCCAGCAGCGCCACATCGCCAGGCTGGTACATCCCGAACTCCAGGACCGCGCGCTCGTGCTCCGGGCGCAGGTTGAGCAGCGTGAGCGGGATGCCGATCTCCGTGTTCAGGTTCGCCTCGCTCTTCAGCACGCGGAAGCGGTGGGAGAGCACCGAGGCGATCAACTCCTTGACTGTCGTCTTGCCGACGCTGCCGGTCACGGCGATCACACGCGCCTCGTGCCTGCGCCGCCACATGGCGGCCAGCCGCTGCAGCGCGTTCAGCGGGTTGCTAACGATGAACACGGCCGAGCCCTCCGGCGTCTCCACCGCCCGCCCCACGACAGCGCCCGCCGCGCCCGCCGAGAGCGCGGAAGCCACGAAGTCGTGGCCGTCGGCGCGCTCGCCCGGCAGGGCGAAGAAGAGGTCGCCCGCCCGCGCCTCGCGGGAATCGATCAGGCCGCGCTCGAACGTAGGGTGGCCCGGCACGTCGCTCGCGACAAGCGCGCCGCCGAGCCCTTCCCAGATGTCCGCAACCGTCAGCTTCGATTCCATACTTACCACTTTATGGCACGTTCTGGACCAGAGCGCTCTCCGTGGGGGCGACGCCCAGGTACGGCAGCGCCTTGTTGGCGATATCGCTGAAGACTGGCGCGGCTACGGCGCTGCCCCACGGCACGTCCTTCGGCTTGTCGATCTTCACCAGCACGGCGATCTGCGGGTCCTCCACCGGCGCCACCCCGGCGAACGAGGCGATGTACGTGTCCGGGATGTAGCCGCCGTTTTCGTCGGCGATGTTGGCGGTGCCCGTCTTCCCGCCCACGGTGTATCCCGGCACGTCCAGGTAGTTCGTCGGGATGTAGTCAGCCACCGTCTTCATCATCTCCAGCAGCGTGTGCGCTGTGTCGGACTTGATCACCTGGCGCACTTCCTGCGGCTGTACGGTCTGCGTGCCGTCCTGGCCGATGATCTGCTTGACCAGCTGCGGCTTCATCAGCATGCCGTTGTTGGCGATCGCCGCCAGGCCCATCGCCACTTGCAGCGGTGTGGCGCTGATCCCCTGCCCGAAGCTGTTCGTCGCCAGGTCCACGTTGGCCCAGCCTTCGGGGTCGGTGTCCGGCGTGCGCACCTGGCCGGTGGACTCCCCGGAGAGGCCGCTATCCGTCGCCGCGCCGAAGCCGAAGCTCGCTACATAGTTATAGAAGTTCGCCGGCCCGCAGAGGCCGGACAGCCACGCCGCGCCCGTGTTCAGGCTCTTCGTCAGGATCTGCGTCACCGTCTGCTCTCCGTTGGCGGAGAGGTCCCAGTTGCGGATCGTCCAATCGTCCACCTGCACCGCGCCGGAGTCGTACCAGTTCGTGTCGGGTGTGACCAGGCCCAGGTCCAGCGCCGCCGCCATCGTGAACAGCTTGAAGACGGAGCCCGGCTCGTAGGCGTCGGTCACCGCCCGGTTGCGGAAGAGGTCCTGGCTGGCGTTGCCGACGTCCGGCTTCGTGACATCGATGCTGGGGCGGCTGGCCATCGCCAGGATCTCGCCGGTCTGCGGCCGCACCACGATGACGGAGCCGCCGGCCGCCTTGTGTTCGTCGATCGTCTTCTGCAGGTCCGTCTCGGCGATGCTCTGGATGTAGCGGTCGATGGAAAGCACCACATTGGCGCCCGGCTGCGGCGGCGTCTCTGTGCGGTCCCCGATGGCGAGCTCCGTGCCGAGGCCGTTCGTCTCGTACGTGAGCATGCCGTTCGTGCCTCCGAGCACCGAGTTGAGGTCGGCTTCGAGCCCCGTCAGGCCCACGTTATCCTGGCCGACGAAGCCCAGCAGCGATGCCGCCAGGTTCCCTTCCGGGTAGACCCGCGCTGATGTGTCCAGCAGCCGCACGCCCGCGAACCCGAGTTGGCGCACGGCGTCAGCCTGGCTGTAGTCCAGGTTCCTGGCGACCGGCACCTCGAAGACGTCCACGCTCTTCATCGTGTCCAGCATCTGCTGCGCGGGAACGCCGGTGGCCTGGCTGATCGCGGCTGCTTGCTCGCGCGCGGTGCCGGCGTCGGCCCACGCGCGCTGCTCCACCATCACGGAGTACGCGTCCTGACTGGCGGCCAGCGGATAGCCATTGCGGTCCAGCAGCGCACCCCGCCTGTCTGACAGCGTCTCGTGGCTGATGTGGGAGACGCGGGCCTGCTCCGCGTAGTCTTTGTGCTGAAGTATCTGCACCTGCGCCAGCCGCAGCGTGACGGCGGTCGTGCCCAGGCCGATGGCGGCGATGACGGCCCAAACGCGCCACGTAATGTTCGACCAGCGGTTAACCCTCTTCCTCCCCACCTTCGCCTCCTACGGGATCGGCAGCCGGTCGATGATGTCGTCCCAGAGGGACGAGCCGGCGTTCGTCTCGGGAGTCGGTTGCGGGAGAAAGCGGCTCGGCAGGTGGTGCGGCGCGGGCGGCGCCGCATCGACCGTGATGTACTGCACGTCGGCCGGCTCCTGCATCTTCAGCCGCGTCCGCGCCTGCTGCTCTATGACGGAGAGGCTGCCGAGCTTCGCTACCTTGATCTCTTGCTCTTCCAGGCGCGCCTGCCAGTCCTGGTTCTCCTGTTGGAGCGCGCTGATCTGGCCGGCCGTGGTGGTGGAGCCGCTGGACTGCAGCAGCGGCAGCATGGCAGCTAGCCCCACGACAACCGCCGCGAAGACGAGCACCACCGGCAGGCTGCCCGCGCCCAGGAATCCGCCAGCCGCTTCGCGGCGCTGGTTCGTGGTCACTGGCCCGCCCCCAGCCTCTCCGCCGCCCGCAGGCGGGCGCTGCGGCTGCGCGGGTTGCGCGCCAGCTCCTCGGCGCCCGGGGTTACGGGCCGCTTCGTCAGGATGCGCAGCGTGGCCGTGTGGCCGCAGGTGCATGTCGGCTGCTCCGGCGGGCAGACGCAGTCGCGGGACTCGCGCTGCATGAACTGCTTCACGATTCGGTCTTCGAGTGAATGGAAGGAGATCACGGCCAGCCGCCCGCCCGCGCCGAGTATCTCGGTGGCCTGCTCCAGCGCGCTCGCCAGCGACGAAAGCTCGTCGTTGACGGCGATGCGCAGGGCCTGGAAGGTGCGGGTCGCCGGGTGAATTCGGCTGTGCCGGTCCGGCTGCAGGCGGGAGATGACGTTGGCCAGCTGCGTCGTCGTCCGCAGGGGGCGCGCCTGGACGATCGCCTTCGCGATGCGCCGGCTGAAGCGCTCCTCGCCGAACTCCCAGATCAGGTTGGCCAGCGCGTCCTCCTGGAACTCGTTGACGATGTCGGCCGCGCTCACGCTCTGCTTCTCGCTGAAGCGCATGTCCAGCGGCGCCTCCGTCTGGAAGCTGAAGCCGCGGCCCGCCTGCGCCAGTTGCATGGAGGAGATACCCAGGTCGAAGAGCACCCCGTGCACCGGGATGAAGTTGCGGCTGCCGGCGATCATCTTCAGGTCGCGGAAGTTGCCGTTCACCAGCTGCACGGAATCGGCGTACTCGTGCAGTGTGTCGCGCGCGAACTCGATCGCGTGCGGGTCGGCGTCGATGCCCAGCAGCAGGCCGCCCGGCGCGGACGCATGCATGATGGCGCGGGCGTGGCCGCCTGCGCCCAGCGTGCAGTCCACATACCGGCCTCCAGGCTGGACCGCCAGGTACTGGAGGGCTTCGTCCAGCAGAACGGAGACGTGCAGCAAGGTGTCCCGGGGGGAGATTGCAACCACCCCCTTACTCCTCACGCCTCTGCTCTTCGGGCGACTCCGCCTCCGCGCGTTCAAGTTCCCGCTCCCATGACTCCGGGTTCCATAGCTCCAGGCACTCGCGGTTGCCCGCGACTACCACCGTCCCCTCGAGGCCGGCGAGCTCCCGCAGGCGGGCCGGGATGAGGATGCGCCCCTGGCGGTCCAGCTCGGCGTCAAAAGCCCTCGCATCGAACGTGCGCCGCAGCCGCCGCCCGGCGACCGTCGTCGCGGATACAGATGCCAGGTCCTCTGACATCTGCTGGAAAGCAGCCTCAGGGAAGACGCGCAGGCAGCCTTCCGGAGATGGCGTGATGACTGCGAGGTTGTTGGGGAACTCAGCGCGGTACTTGGCCGGGATGGCCACGCGGCCCCGGTCGTCCAGGGAGTACTCGAAGCTACCGCGAAAAGGCATTGTGTCAGAGCCTGCTTGTCCCCTTCAGATAGCGCGGAGTAGAATCGGCCCAGTCCGGTTGGAGACAACGCCGCCGGGTCAACCGAATACGGGCCGTGAGGGAATTCCCCCATCTCTCCCCACTTCGGCCCACAGTGTCCCACTGGCCCCCATAGGGTGTCAAGGGCTTATACAATAATTTCCAGAAATTCCCCATGCCCTACACCGCCGCCATCCTCACCTCCTCCGATATGGGCGCCGCCGGCAAGCGCGAAGACACCTCCGGCGAAGCCATCCTCCAGATGCTCTCCTCCATCGGCTTTGAAGTCGCCCAGTACGAGATCGTCCCCGACACCCGCGATGTAATCGAAAAGTGGCTGCGCCAGTGGTGCGACGACCCCGCGATCGGCCTCATCATCACCACCGGCGGCACCGGCCTCGGCCCGCGCGACGTCACGCCCGAGGCCACGCGGGCCGTCATCGAGTACGAAGTCCCCGGCATCGGCGAGGCCATGCGCGCCGAAGGCCTCCGCCACACGCCGATGTCGATGATCAGCCGCGCCGTGGCGGGCGTGCGCAACAAGACCCTCGTCATCAACCTCCCCGGCAGCCCCAAAGGCGTCCGCGAGAATCTCGCGGTCGTCCTGCCGGTCCTCCGCCACGCCCTGGACCTCCTGGCCGGCGAAGGCCGCGACCACGACCCCGCCGCCAACCGCGAGACCTAGGCCCCCTGTCATCCCGTCAGGAGCTGGCGGGGAGGGCCCGGACGCAGCTGCAGGTCTTCAGACCTGCCTGCGCGGCTCTCAGCAGATGCGAGCGGATGAGCAGGTAGGACGTCCCGCTCGGGTTTGTCAGCTTCATCGGTTTGTATAAGCTATGCCCGTGCGAATCGACATCCTCACCCTCTTCCCCGGCATGTTCCGCGGCCCCTTCGATGAGTCCATCCTCAAGCGCGCGATCGAGGCCGGCCTCGTCCAGATTCACGTGCACGACATCCGCCAGTGGGCCGAGGGCAAGCACTCCGTCGCCGACGACTATCCGTACGGCGGCGGGCCCGGCATGGTGATGAAGCCGGAGCCGGTCTTCGCTGCCACGGAGGCGGTGCTCGGCCTCGCGCCGGAGCGCGGGCCCATCGTGCTGATGACGCCGGTCGGGCGCCGCTTCTCGCACAACGTCGCGCTGGAGCTGGCGCGGGAGCAGCGGCTCGTCATCATCTGCGGCCACTACGAGGGCGTCGACCAGCGCGTGCACGAGCACCTGGCCACGGACGAGATCAGCATCGGCGATTACGTGCTTTCCGGCGGGGAGATCCCGGCCATGGTCGTCGTCGACGCCGTGGTGCGGCAGCTGCCGGGCGCGCTGGGCTGCGCGGAGTCAGCGGAACAGGAGTCGTTCGCGGACTCCCTCCTGGAATCGCCGCACTACACCCGCCCGCCGGACTTCCGCGGCTGGGCCGTGCCGGACGTCCTGCTCTCCGGCCACCACGCGGAGGTCGCGAAGTGGCGGCGCCGGCACAGCCTCCTGCTCACCGCGCAGCGCCGGCCGGACCTCCTGGCCGGTGTGCATATAAGTAATGAAGAGCGGGAGTGGTTGGCGGAGCAGGGCGTGGAGT
>DATKKM010000045.1:0-28635 GCA_035542855.1 Dehalococcoidia bacterium | reverse complement strand
GCTACGGGGCAGAGGGCGGGATTCTAGCCACAATCACCAGCAAAACCGAGAAGAACCTGCTACAGTGGCCTGCGTTACCGCTTCGGCGCTCAGACACATGCATGTTGACAACATGGGGATTGGCGTAGACAATTACGCACGCGTCTGAGCAGCTTTACCGGAGAATCGATTGGTAGCCGAACCGTTTGATAACTATCTGGACCTGGTGGATGCAGCCCGCATCCTCAACATCCACCCACAGTCCCTGCGCCGCCTGATCAAGCAGAAGAAGGTGCCCGCAGTCCTCTTCGCCGGCAAGTACCTCATCGAGCGCACCTCGCTGGAGCAGTTCAAGTCCAGCTACGACCCCCGCCCCGGCCGCAAGGCCATCCGCCGCCTGCTCTAGACATCCGCTCGTCCTGAGCCTGTCGAAGGGCTTCCGCCGCCTAGCCGAACCCGAAGGCTGAGCCTGCGTCAGTCACCCGGTCCGCTCCCGCCGCCGCCGCTCGATATACTCGATGCTGGTACGGTACTGGGGCTCCTCAATCAGGCCCTTCGCCATCAGGTACGTTAGCATCGTGTCCAGGCCCAGGATCGAGATCAGGTTATAGCCCCGGCGCTTCAGTAGCTCCTTCGCGCCCTCCTGCCGGTCCAGCAGCACCAGCACGTCTTTGACGATGAGCCCGGCGTTGTTCTTCAGGAACTGCGCCGTCTCGATGATGCCGCCGCCGCTCGTCACCAGGTCGTCGATCAGCAGGACCGTCTCTTCCGGCGTGTACTGCCCTTCAACGAAGACCCGCGCGCCGTTGTGCTCCTTCGCGGGGTGCATGTAGATCATCGGCACGCGGGAGCGCAGCGAGAAAGCCGTCGCCAGGTGCAGCCCGCCGAAGGGGATGCCGCACACGCGCTGGAACTCGCTCACCTGCGGGTTGCGCATGGCCTGCAGCGTCTGGATCTCCTCCAGCATGACGCCCGCCGCCCGTGCCAGGGCAGCCGGGTTGCTGACCAGCAGGCGCAGGTTCACGTAGATAGGCGAGTGCTCCGTCGTGCGGCCGATGGTGAAATCGCCGAACTTGACGGCGCCCACGTCCCAGAGCGCCTGGGCGAGCCAGAGATTGCCTACGCCTTCGTCAGATACCATGCGTTCCTCGGAATAAAGAAAGAGGCCCACGCCGCACGGGGTCGGGGCCATCCGAACAGACGCGAAGATAGCACCGCCGTTTGGGAACCGTCAAGCGCCGAACCGCGCCCGCACGCGCTCCCGCCACCGCTCGTTGATCTCCGGGTTCACCGCGTGTTCCGGGAGCTCCCCATGCAGCCCGGCCAGCAGGTTCTCCGCCGCCAGCAGCGCCATCCGCGAGCGCGTGGCCACGCTGGCGCTGGCGATGTGCGGCGTCACGATGACGTTCGGCAGCGTGAGCAGCGGGTCGTCCGCCGGCATCGGCTCCGGGTCCGTCACGTCCAGCGCCGCGCCGGCAATCACGCCGTCCCGCAGCGCCTCGTACAGCGCCGCCTGGTCGACGAGCGGGCCGCGGCCCGTGTTGATCAGCACGGCGGCCGGCTTCATCAGGCGCAGTGTGCGCTCGTTGATCATCTGTCTCGTGTCGTCCGTCAGCGGCGTGTGCAGGGTGACGAAGTCGGACTCCCGCAGAACGTCCTCCAGCGGGCGGAACTCGGCGCCCACCTCGCTTTCGATGCCGGGCCTGCGGGTGCGGCTGGCGTAGAGGATGCGCATCCCGAAGCCGCGCGCTCGCCGCGCGACCTCCGTACCGATGCCCCCCATGCCCACGATGCCTAACGTCGCCCCGTGAACGTCCTGGCCGAGCAGCGTCTCCGGTCCCCACGTCCGCCAGCGCCCCTCGCGCGTGTGCCGGTCGCCTTCGACGACCCGGCGGGCCGCCGCCAGCAGCAAGGCGAACGCGAAGTCCGCCGTTGTCTCGCTGAGGACGCCTGGGGTCCGTGTGACCAGCACGTTCCGCGCCGTCGCCGCCGCCACGTCCACGTTATCGAACCCCGTGGCCATGTTGCTCACCACGATCAACCCCGGCGCCGATTCGAGCAGCGCTTTATCGATGCGGTCCGTCAGCAGGCTGACGATGCCGTCGCAGCCCGAGACGGCCGCGGCCAACTCATCCGGCGAGGGCGGCATCTCGCCCGGCCACACCTCCACGTCGCACGTTTTGCGCAGCACCTCGATCGCGCGCCCCGGCAGGCCCCGCGTGACGAAGACCCGAGGGCGCTGTTCGCTGTCCACTACAGGCTGTCCACTAGGCGCGGCGCTGGTCCGGCTCTTTGCCGCCGGCGTAACGCGGCTTGTACTCCGGCTCCTCTCCGCGCACCTGGTCGTAGTGCATGCGATCGTGGCGGTAGTAGGAGCGCAGCCACTGCATCACAGTCAGCTCCCCGAACATCCGCTGCGTCGCCGTGCGGTCGAAGTCCGCCGGACTCATGGAGTCGATCAAGGCCAGCGTCTTCGCGCGCTGCGAGCGCATCTCGCCCACGTGCTGGCCGACCGATGCCTCCTGCGCGTTCTCCAGCGGGATCGCCGGTCGTTCTCCGCGCACGTTGTCCAGGTTCGCGCCGTTCTCCTGCAGCGCCTTCGCCACCCAGGCACGGTAGGCCGTCTCCATCTCGCATAGGTGGGACATCTGCTGCTTCGCGGACCACTCACCTTCGCCCGTCGTCGGCTTCGAGGCCTCTTCGTCCGAGAGCCGCTCTAGCACCGCGAGCAACCGCTCGCGCTCCTCGGCCATCTTTTGCTTGAGCTCCTCTATTTGCGGCTGTCCGGCCATTGTTCGCCTCCGGACGCATCATAGCCGGGCGCGTCGGCCTGTCAACGAAGGCCCGACGCTGGCGTGCTACGCCTCTGCGCCTGCCTGGCACGCTGTTCGCCGGCTGGTTCGCGCTACAATGGGGCCAGAAGCACAGAAGGAGAGCCCCACCACATGGCAACCAAGAACGAACTCGAGCCGTTTACCCGCATTTCCCCCGAAGAGGCGAAAGAGATGCTGAACAACGGCGCCGTCATCATCGACGTCCGTGAGCAACACGAATACGACACCGGGCACGTGCCCAACGCCTCCCTGATCCCGGTGAACTCCGTCTACAAGCGGCGAGAAGAGTTGCCGAAGGACAAGGACGTCATCTTCATCTGCGCCGTCGGCCAGCGCAGCGCCCTCGCCGCAGAGATGGCCGCCGCCGCCGGCCTGACCCGCCTCTTCAACGTGGAGGGCGGCACCGAGGCCTGGATCAAGGCCGGCCAGCCGGTCGAGCGCTAGGTGGCGCGCGTAGTCCTCTTCGACATCGATAACACGCTGCTCTATACGCGCGGCGCGGGCTCGCACGCCATGAACGCCACCTTCGCCGAGCTGTACGGCGTGGCCGACGGCTTCGCCCGCATCGAGTTCAGCGGCCGCACGGACCGCTGGATCCTGCAGAACGGCCTCGCGCAGCACAACATCGAAGGAGATTTCGACGCGCATCTCGGCGCCTTCTGCCGCCGCTACTACGAGCTGCTGCCGGACTCCGTGGCCGGTCGCGACGGCTACTTGATGCCGGGCTTCCCCGAGCTGCTGCGCGCCCTGGCGGACGCCGGCGCTACGCTGGGCCTGGCCACAGGCAACTTCAGCGAGGCGGCGACGATCAAGCTCCGCCACTTCGGGATCGACAGCTACTTCGCGGGCGGGGGCTTCGGCGAAGAGAGCCTCGACCGCGCGGACGTCGTCGCGGCGGCCATTCGCAGCGTTGCCAACGGCGCAGCGCCGGACGAGATACTCGTCGTTGGCGACACCCCGCACGACATCACGTCCGCGCTGGCGAACGGCGTCGTCGCCATCGGCGTGGCCACCGGCAACTTCACCACCGACGAGCTATCGGCCGCCGGGGCGCATAGCGTCTTCCAGGACTTCGCGGACTGGCAGTCGGCCGCGCAGGCGCTCCTGGCGTAGGATCAGGCGCGGGCGTCCGGCGCCCCCGGCATCTGCTCGTACCAGGCCTCGATGGCCGCGCCCACCTGCGGGATCTCCCGGATGCCGGTGCCGCGCAGGGCGTCCAGGAAGCCGGCACGTTCCTCGATCAGCGATTCGAGGTCTGCGGGAGTCAGCCGCGCCCAGGCCGCGAAGGCGTCGCGCGCGGACCTGTCCGCGAATAGCGAGAAGCTGTCCGTCTCCGGCTGCCACTCCACCAGGCGCGACAGCTTGTAGCCCCGGCCGTTCCGTTCCACCTGGGCGATCTCGATCACGCGGCGGATGATGCCGCGCCCGCCCCGGCCGATGTACATCGGCACGATGAACGTCAGGTGCGCCAGGTGCTCCTTCGGCACGCCAAGATCGTTCTCCAGCTGGGCGAGCACGCCTTCGGTTGTCGTGTCGTGCATCGTCGTGCCCAAGCGATAGCCCTCGCTCAGCAGTTCGAAGGCGCGGCGGGCGTTGTCGTCCCAGGTATAGACCGGGATGTGGTTGCTCATCTCGTTGATCAGGATGTAGGTGTGGTGCGCCTCTGAGGTCACCGGCAGCGCGAACGGCTCACCCTCGCCGCACGTGAAGTAGACCAGCGTGTCGGGGTGCGTGAACGACATCAGTGCGGAGAGCGTCGTCGTCTTGCCTGAGTGCGGCGGGTCCGCCGCGATGATCAGCGAGGCGCCGCGCTCCATCGCCACCCAGAACAGCGCCGCCACCCGCGAGTCCATGTTCCCGGCCTCGATCAACTCGATGATCGACATCGGGATCGGCTGCTCCCAGTTCCAGCCCCACCAGCTCGTCGGGCGGTTCAGCGCTCGCATGCTTCGATGATAGCGCCTACAATCGCCCCATGCGCGCAGCGTTCATCACCGGAAAGGAAACGGTAGAGGTCCGCGATACCGGCACGCCCGAACCCGCCCCCGGCGAAGTGTTGCTGCGCGTGCGGGCCTGCGGCATCTGCGGCACCGATCTCCACTACTACGAAGGCGTCTTCCCGTACTCCCGCAAGCGCTCGCCCGGCCACGAGTTCGCCGGTGAAGTCGCGGCGCTTGGTGAAGGCGTGACCGGCTTCGCTCCTGGCGACCGTGTCGTCGTCGAGCCGCTGCGCCGCTGCGGGCAGTGCGTCAACTGCACCTCCGGCCGCTATCACATCTGCGAAAAGAACAGCTTCGCGACCGACCAGAGCCAGGGCGCCCTGGCCGAGTACGTCACTGTGCCGGCGTACACCCTCTACCACCTGCCCGGCGAAGTCGACCTTGAGCTCGCCGCCCTCACCGAGCCGCTGGCCGTTTGCGTTCACGGGCTGCACCTGGCCGATCTCCGCGCCGGCGACCGCGTCCTCGTCCTCGGCAGCGGCACGATCGGCCTCATGTCGACGCTCGCCGCCTTCGCCGCCGGCGCCGAGGTGGTCACCACCTATCGCCACGATCACCAGGGCCAGGCCGCCCTCATCGCCGGCGCGTGGCGCGTCGTCCGCGAGAACGAGACCGCCGGCCTGGAGAAAGAGGGCTTTGACGTCGTTGTCGAGACGATCGGCGGCAACGCCCCCACGCTGCAGCAAGCGCTGGGCATCGTCCGTCCCGGCGGACGTGTCTGCGTGCTCGGCGTGTTCTCGCAGCCGCAGCAGATGAACGCGCTGGGACTGGTGCTGAAGGACGTGCGCATGGCCGGCGGGATCACCTACTGCCGCCCCGGCCCCCACTCCGACTTCGACGTCGCGATCGGCATTCTCCGCACGCACGGCGGCCGCGCCCGCAGCCTGATCACGCACAAGTTCCCGCTGGAGGACGCCGCCCAGGCCTTCGCGACTGCGAAGGACAAGTCCACGAAGTCGCTGAAGGTGCAAGTGCAGCCGTGACCAAACCGCCAGCGCCTGACCTGGACGGCTCCGGGCTCCGCGTCGCCATCGTCGTCGCGCGGTTCAACGAGCACATCACCTCGCGCCTGCTGGACGGCGCGCTGGAGGCGGCGGACCGTCACCTCGTGAAACAGCGGGACACCTTCTGGGTGCCCGGCTCGTTCGAGCTGCCCGTCGTCGCGCTGAAGCTTGCGAACTGCGGGCGCTACGACGCCGTCGTCTGCCTGGGCGCCGTCGTCCGCCACCACACCGACCACTACCTCCACGTCTCCACGCAGGCCGCGGCGGGCATCGCCCGCGTGGCGCTGGACACCGGCGTGCCCTGCATCTTCGGCGTCCTCACCTGCGACACCGACGAGCAGGCCCTGGAGCGCTCCGGCGAAGAGCGCAACGAGGGCCGCAACGCCGTCATGACGGCGATCGAGACCGCGAACCTCCTGCGGTCGATCTAGCCCCGGCCTGTAACCTCCAACCTCAAACCTGTAACCTGAACCCGTGAACGATCTCGCCGTCGAAATCCGCGGCCTGTGCAAGACGTACGGGCCCCTCGAGGCTGTGCGCGGGATCGACCTCAGCGTCCCCCGGGGCGTGGTCTACGCCGTCATCGGCCCCAACGGCGCCGGCAAGACCACCACGCTGGAGATCCTGGAGGGCCACCGCAAACCGACCTCCGGCGAGGCGCGCGTCCTCGGCTTCGACCCAACGCGCAACGAGATCGCCTTCAAGCAGCGCATCGGCATCGTCCTCCAGAGCACCAGCATCCCCAGCTACCTCCGCGTCGAAGAGGCCATCGAGATGTTCCGCGGCTACTACCCGCACCCGCGCTCCGTCGACGAAGTGCTCGGGATGGTCGATCTTGCCGAGCAGCGGCGCAAGCTGGTGCGGCGGCTCTCCGGCGGACAGCTGCGGCGTCTCGACGTCGCCATCGGCCTCGCCGGCGACCCCGATCTCCTCTTCCTGGACGAGCCCACCACCGGCCTCGACCCCGCCGCACGCCGTGCCGCCTGGGGCGTCATCCGCGGCCTGCGCGAACTGAACAAGACCGTCCTCCTCACCACGCACTACATGGACGAAGCCGAGCAGCTGGCCGACCACGTCGCCGTGATCGCCGCCGGGCGCATCGTCGCCGAGGGCACGCCGGACGAGCTGCGGGCGGGCGCGCGCGACACGCAGATCAGCTTCCGCGCGGAGTCGCTTCCGGACGGCCTCCCGCCGTCCCTTGCCGCGACGCTGAAGGACGGGCGTGCGGTGATCGAGAGCCCGGCGCCGACCCGGGCGCTGCACGAGCTGACATCCTGGGCCACCCAGCGCGGCATCGAGCTGCAGGACCTGCGGGTGGCGCCGCTCTCCCTGGAGGACGTCTACCTGAAGCTGACGGCCGAATCAGAAGCGAGCGGGGCGTGAACAGCGTACGGCTGGCGCTGCGCCAGGTGTTCTTCGAGAACCGGGCGTTCTGGCGGAACCCGGCGGCCGCCTTCTTCACCTTCGTCCTGCCGCTCTTCTTCCTCGTGCTGTTCAATGCCCTCTTCGGCGGCGACAAGATCAAGATCCCCGGCGGCACCGCGGACGAGTCCGTCTTCTATGTCCCCGGCATTGCCGCGCTGGGGGTGATCAGCGCCTGCTACACCAACATCGCCATGATGACAACCGTCGCGCGCGATCTCGGCGTGCTAAAGCGGGTGCGGGGGACGCCGCTGCCACCGTGGGCGTACCTCTTCGGGCGCATCGGGCAGGCAACGCTGGTGGCGGTGCTCCTCGTCGTCATCATCACCGGCTGCGGCGCGCTCTTCTACGGCGTCGACGTCCCCGGCAGCACGATGCCCGCCTACATCCTCACCGTCGCCGTTGCCGCTGCCTCCTTTTGTGCCCTCGGCCTCGCGCTCACCTCCATCATCCCCAACGCGGACGCCGCCCCAGCCATCACCAACGCCACGATCCTGCCCCTGTTCTTCATCTCCAACGTCTTCATCCACATGGACAACCCGCCCGGCTGGCTCGACACGCTCGGCGACATCTTCCCGGTGAAGCACTTCGCGGACGCGCTGGGCACGGCGTTCAATCCTTACACCACGGGCGCCGGCTTCGAATGGGGCCACTTGGCGGTGATCGCGGCCTGGGGCCTGGCCGGTGCGCTCATCGCTCTGCGCTACTTCACCTGGGAACCGCGCCGCTAGTCCACCAGGCCCCGCAAAAAGAGCCGCCCGGCCCTCGTCCTGCCGTAGCCTCGCCCGGTACTCTTCTTGCGGAGAGGGGAGAATGAAAGAGAGAAACAACGGGCGATTGCGGCGCGTGAGGCTCGGACTGGATCGGGCTGTGCTCAGGCAGGCGCTTCGCGCGAAGCTGGTCGTGCCCCTTCTGGACGGCGAGGAGCGCTCACCGGTTGAGCACGCGCAGATGATCGTGGATGCCCTGACCGACGCCATCGCGCTCAACAACACCACCGTCCGCCGCCAGCTCGAACAAGCAGGACTGCTGCCGGGGCCGGGGAACGGAGCAGGGAAGTGAGAGTACTCGTATCCGTCGATTCCAGGCACGGTTCGACCGAAGAGATCGCTTCCGCGATCGCGGCCGAGCTGCTCGCAGCCGGACTCGAGGTCGACGCCGTCGCCCCGGGCGACGTGACAACGCTCGATCCGTACGGCGGCGTCGTGCTGGGCAGCGCGATCTACATGGGGAGCTGGATGCCGGCGGTCAAGCAGTTCATCGAACGCCACAAGGAAGCGCTGCGGGCCCGGCCCGTCTGGCTGTTCTCCAGCGGCCCCACCAGTGACCAGGCGAAGCCCTCCGATGACCCGGCCGGCGAGAAGCTCCTGCCCGAGATCAACGCCCGCGAGCACCGCGTCTTCAGCGGCAGGCTGGACCGCAGCCAGTTGAGCATGCCGGAGAAGCTGGTCATGAAGGCCGTCCGCGCCCCCGAAGGTGACTTCCGGGACTGGCCCGCTATCCGGGATTGGGCGAAGGCGATCGCGCAGAGCCTTAAGCAGTCGCAGGTTGCGGGCGCGCGCTAGGCCGGCGTTACGCCGCGCACCACGCCCATTTCGCGCAGGTCGCTTATCGTCACGATGTGGCCGGTGTAGTCCAGCGGCTGCTTGGCGATCCAGAGCGCCGCGTCTGACATGATCACCGGGTGCTCGAACCCGCTGCGGTCCACGTCGCCCAGCGTGGCCGCGAACCCCTCCGTCCAGACCATCACTTCCAGGCGAATGCAGTTGACCGCGATCTTGCCGCGGAAGTCGTAGGCGGCGCCTTCCGTCAGCGCCTCCAGCGCGCGCTTGGTGACCATGTAGTTGATCCGCCCGAACTCCGGCGCCCACGCCACCATCGTCGAGATGTTGATGACGCGCCCTTCCCCGGCGTCCAGCATGCGCCGGCAGAACGAGTTGATCATGTAGTAGGCGCCGTTCACGTTGATGTCCACGCCCAGACGCCAGTTCTTGGTCGAGACCTCCAGCGTGCGGCCGGGAATGCCCACAGCGGCGTTGTTGATCAGTACGTCGCAGCGGCCGAGCTCTTCGTAGACGCGCTTCGCGGCCTCCTCCACCTGTTCCTCGGAGCGCACGTCGACGGAGAGCGCCAGCGCCTTGCCGCCTGCCTTCTGCACCTCCTCCGCCGTCTCGTCGATCGTGCCCGGGAGCTTACCCTCGGCGCCTTTCGCCGAACGCGCCAGGCAGGCGACATCGTAGCCGCCCGCCGCGAAATCGATCGCCAGCTGCTTGCCGATGCCGCGGCTCGCGCCTGTGATCACAACAACCGGCCTTGTCATGGGCATACCCTCCTGCGAAATCGGGAAACATCATATCCGAAGTTGTGGCAGCGACAACTGGCGAAGGTGAACAAACCTACAAACCAACAAACCGGGAGGCGCGTTCGTTTGTAGGTTCGCCGGTTTGTTGGATAGGCTACGTGGCGTGAACCAACAACAGCCTCCGCTCGCCGGCGTACGCGTGATCGACCTCACCATCTGGGTGCAGGGCCCGCTGGCCGGGCAGGTCCTCGCTGACCTCGGCGCGGACGTCATCAAGATCGAGAAGCCGGGCCAGGGCGACTTCTCCCGCGGCCTGGCCACGCTCTTCGGCGCGCCGATGCGCACGCCGGACGGCAAGGCGCTCATGTGGGAGCTGGTCAACCGCAACAAGCGCGCCATCGCCATCGACCTCCGCAAACCGGAAGGCCAGGCGATCCTGCACAGGCTCGTCGCGGAGGCGGACGTCTTCGTCACGAACCTCCTGCCGCAGACGCTGGAGCGCTTCGGCGCCGCGCCGGAACAGCTGATGTCGCTCAACCCGCGGCTCGTCTACGCGAAGGGCGGCGGGCTGGGTACGTCCGGTGAGCTGGCCAACATAGCCGCGCAGGACACGACGGGCACGGCGGCGTCCGGCTTCATGTTCACAGCCTCCCGCGACGATGAGCCGGTCTACCCGCCGGGTGGCCTGGCCGACGTGCTCTCCGGCACGAACCTGGCCTTCGCCGCCGTGGCCGCCCTATTGCGCAGGGAGAAGACAGGCCGCGGCGAGATGGTGAGCACGTCGCTGCTGCAGGGGATGCTCTGGTTCCAGCAGCTGAACGTCGGCGCCATCACCAATGTCAGCCAGTCGCTGCGCCCGTTCGACCCGCGCAACGCCGCCAACGCCTTCCTCAACCTCTACCGCTGCGCCGACGGCGAGTGGCTGGCGCTGGGCATGACGGCGATGACCCGCGATGACTGGTTCGCCTTCTGCGACATCATCGGCCGCGCCGACCTCAAGACCGACGCCCGCTTCGAGCGCAACCGCGGCCGCATCGAGCACGCGCATGAGCTGATCGCCATCATCAGCGAGGCGATGGCGCAGCGCCCGCGCGCGGAGTGGATCGCCGCTATCACGCATTCCGGCCTGCCGGTCGCGCCCGTGCGTCGCCTGGAGGAGGTGCTGGCCGATCCCGCCGTCCAGGCCGAGGGTATGCTGACCGAGACGCCGTCCGGGATGCGCTTCGTGCGCGCGCCGTTCAACATCGCCGGCGTCCCCGCCGCCACTTCAGACGCCCCCGAGTTCGCACAGGACACCTTCGCCGTGCTCAGCGAAGCCGGCCTCACGCCGGAACAGATCGCCGAACTGGAGCGCGACGGCGTCATCTGGTAGCGGCGAGGTTGCAGGGGGCCCGGGGCGAGGGGTGGCTCCGCTCCGTAGTCTGTCCCCTGTAAGCTACGTCACGTTCCCCTGCGCGTAGTCGATAAAGTCCAAATCGCCGGGCGAGCGGTCCAGCCCCAGCAGCGCGATCCCGATCTCCGCGCGATGAGTCGTGCCGTGGTTGGCCAGGTGTTCCAGCACGTGCCAGCGGATCATGTCGTACGTCTTGCCGCCGCGTGATGGGTGAACGGTAGCCGTCAGCCACTCCTCGGAGAAGGAGTCCGCCATCTCCCGCAGCTTCCGGTGCGAGTCGTCGAACCAGGAAGTGAGCGCCGGCAGCACGCCCGTCTCCGGCAACTCCGGCGGTGGTGAGAACTGCGTCTCCGTGACCACCGAGTGCCAGGCGTACTGCACCCGCACAATGTGCGAGAGGTCGTTGGCGAGGCTGCCGTAGCTGCCCTGCCTTTCGGCCAGCAGCTCCTCGTCGCTCAACCCGGCCGCCGCACCCAGGACCTTGCCGTTGGCCCATTCGTTGTATGCGTACTTCAGCCGGAAGTGCTCAACCCAACTCATCTCGCGCGCTCCTTTCGATTGCAGGGGCGGTCTTCAGGCCGCCCTGGGCGGTGGGCTAACCCGGTCCTCCTGCCTGCTCCCAGTACACAAAATCACGGCGCGTGTTCTTCCGGGATGCGGTACTCCATGTAGTCCGGGTAGCTGCGGAAGCCGGCCTTCTCGTAGACGCGGCGGCCCAGCTTGCTCGCACGCAGCCAGACGCGGCCGGCGCCCTCCGCGTGGGCGTGTTCCACCAGTCTGTCCAGGATGCGGCGGGCCAGCCCGTGGCCGCGCCAGTGCGGCACCGTGTACATGTTCATCACATAGCCCTCTGTGCCGCTGCGGTTGGAGGGTGAAGGCGGATTGTCGTACACCACCACTCCGCCCGTCGCCACGATCTCGCTGCCGTACTGCACGAAGAACGCCGCGAAGTGGAAGCCGGACAGCTGCTTCTGGAAGTACTCCCGCGTGACATCGACGATGTCCTTCGGGTCGGCGCCCGTCCGCCACTCATGCAGCTCCGCCTGCATGGCGTAGCGCATCTGCACCAGCGTTTCGATGTCCTCCGGCGAAGACGTCACTCGCCGAATCGTCAGCTCTTCCGTCACGAGGCGATACTACGAGAACGCCGCCGCGAAGTCACCGCCGCCCTGTCAGCCGCCCGCCAGCAGCTCCCGCAGCACGTCCTCCGCGTGCGCCGCCACCACCGTCAGGTGGCCCGCCCCGGCGATCGTGTGCAGCGTGTGGTTTGGCAGCTTGGATGCCATGTACCCCGCGGCGGCGGGCGGCACCAGGTTGTCGGCTTCGCCCTGCCAGATGCTCACGTGCATCGAGACGTCCTCCAGCCGGAACCCCCACGGCTTCACCTCCAGCCCAACGGAGGCGATCGGCCCCTTCGTTCCGTGGCGCACGCACTCCGCCATCACCTGCTGTAAGTGCTCGCGGGCGGCCTCGTCCTTCATCAGCGCCAGGTCAGACTCGGGCATCCCCTTGGTGAACTGCTGCATCGCCTTATCGGGGTCCTTGCGCATCTGCCGCATGATGTATGCGAAGGCGAGCCGCGCGACGAACGGCACGGTGTTGGCCAGCCGCGCGACCTGGATCTCGGTCTTCTCCAGATAGTCCGCCATCTTCAGCTTCTCGCCCTCAACCTTCAGCGGGGAGATGCCGCTGACCACCGCGCACGCGGTCAGGCGCTCCGGGATGAACCGCGCGCAGACCAGCGAGTAGGGCGAGCCCGAGGAGATGCCGGCGACCGCGAAGCGCTGCAGGCCGAGGGCGTCCGCGAACTCCACGACGTCCCGCGGCCAATCGACGATGCGGTAGCCCTTCACGAACGTCGACATGCCGAACCCCGGCCGGTCGATGCCGATGACGCGCGCGCCGGCCTTCTTGCCGGCCTCGTCGTAGTTCCACGCCTCCAGGCGGCATCCTGGCCAGCCGTGGAACTCCAGCACCGGCTTGCCGTTCGGGTCGCCGTACTCCGCGAAGCCGAGCGTGCGGCCGTCCTTCAGCTTCAGCTTCTGGTCGGTCTTGCTGGTCGCCTTGACATCAGCCATACAGCCGCTCGGCGATATCCTCGATCACGTTCGTGCCGTCCAGGCGCAGGTGGCGCGTGTTGAACTTCTCGTGCTCCACGCGCACGATCATGTGCTCCGGGTCCTCGCCGGCCGGCAGCGGCAGCCCGCACTCGCCGAACCCGTCCGTCTTCGTCTCCGCGATCACCTTGCCCTCATGGGAGATGACCTGCACGTCCGCGTCAGCCACAGGCGGCCGCTCCCCGTGCTCGTTGACGTCGTTCTCCAGGGCCGTGGCGTGCAGCGTGCGCCCGTCCGGCGAAGGCTCCAGCATGACCCGCATGTCCAGCAGGTATACCAGCGGCGCCGTCAGCACGCAGCTCAGCCCGGCTTCCTTCACGGCCAGCGTCTGGTCGGCCGCCTTGCTCGTGTCGATCGGTGCCATGCCGTGGTCCGTCGTGATCACGAACAGCGTCGAGTCGAAGAGGCCGCGGGCGTCCAGCACGCCCAGGATCTTGCCGATGCGCTTGTCTGTCTCCACCATCGCGTCGAAGACGGCGTCGTGGTGGGGGCCGTAGTCGTGGCCCACCGCGTCGGTCAGCGAAAACTCGTGGAACGTGAACTTCGGCGGCGGCATCGTCTCGGAGCCGAACAGCATCATCGCCTGCGCCATCCCCTGGATGTCGGACCCGGAGTGGCGGTAGGCGTCATCCATGCCGTCCGCTTTCCAGCGCGGGTTCGTGTCCTCCTTGTTCAGCTTCACCAGCTCGGACATCCGCTGCGTATCGATCAGCATCCGGCGCTCCAGTGTGGCGTGGCCGGCGCCCCGCATGCACGGCTCGTTGATGGAAGCGGTGACCTCGCCCTTCTTGCCGTCCCACTTGCCCCAGACGCGGTGCACCGCCTCGTACATCGTCTCCACGTCGCCGGTGACGTACTTGCCGGTCTCCCAGATCATCCCCTGCGGCGTGACCGTCTGCCGCTTCTCGCGCAGGTGGTAGGTCGGGTTCACCACGTCATGGTGGCCGCACCAGGCGCCCGTGCCGAGCGCGTTATGGCTGGGCCAGGTGATGCTCGGGAAGTTCACGATCGTGCCGTATTCGAACATCACCCCACGCTCGATCAGCCGGCTCAGGTTGGGGATCGATTCCCGGTCTGATTCGAGGCGGCGCTTGAGTTCCGTGTTACTCAGCCCGTCCAGCAGCAAGATGTACGCGCGCTCGGCCGTCTGCGTGTCGTCGATGATCGCCTCGATCGGCTTGCCGTCCTGCCGGCGAAGGTAGACGTCCGGCTCCGCGCCGCGCTCGCTGGACGTGCGCCCGGTGGAGTCCTTGCCGTCGATCAGCGGCATGCCCAGCAGCCTGGCCAGCGTCGGCGCCACGTCCACCTGCGCGCAGAGTGTGTCTGTCATCCCGCTGCCCTTGATGCCCGGCCCGCTGAACACCAGCGGCGCCCGCGCCTGCACGACGTCCGCTGAGCCGTGCTGGCCCGGCTGCCGCGCGTACTGCCAGCACTTCGGGTTGACGGCGAGGTCCGGCGCATTCGGGCTATCGAAGAGCTGGGCGATCTTCTCGTAGGCCAGCGGGTAGCTCAGCGTTTGCGGGTCCATGTACGAAAGGTTGGGGTCGGCGTTCGGCATACCGGACTTCGCCGCCGCCTCCATCTCCTCCGCGATTGTCGCCACCGCCGTCGGGTCCTGGTTGGCGATCGGGTTCTCGCCCCGCGTCTCGATCACCTCGTACCCGTAGCCGTTGTCCGCCAGGAAGCGGCGGAAGCGCACCATCCCCCGCAGCGACCACACCTCGTAGGCGCCGTCCAGGTGCCCGCCCTCGGCGTCTTCCGTCCAGCGGTAGGTCGCCACCCAGTCCGTCTCGCCGTGCGTGGAGTCAGTCAGCAGGGCGACTATGGCGCGGTCGCCGCTCTCCTCCTGGTTCGGGTCCAGCCCCTGCCCGGCCAGCCGCTCCGGCGGCGCGATCTTGCGTTCAACAGTAGTCATGGCGAACCCCTGTCTGTTTGTGGAAGTGGTGCGTATTCTAGCGCAATCCACATAGTGCGGGTTTCCTCACGCGGCCGGGGGGTGTAACATGCCTGCAAATGCAGCCTGCACATAACGTGCGGTTTGCAGCCGAACTGGGACGGATCCGGGGGCAGCGCAGGGTAGTGGGGGCGCGACGGGTCCTTAGCAGGAGGGTCTGACATCCGAGAGCCGCGAGCACCACTCCGGCGCCGGCGACCGGAGGGCGATGGGCGGAAGTCTCGCTTGAAACTGGCGAGTCAGTCGCTAACCGAAAACCGAAGGCTCTCTCTACACGGCCTGCTCATCTCGCTGGCGGTGATCGGCATCGTCACCGCCGTATCGGGCAGGGTCACCGCCGGTTCATCTCTTTCGCTCCTGACCTCGGGTCCTGTCGCCGAAAGCAACGCCGGCTTCCTGCGTCCGCCTGCGCTCATCGGCGGCGTCTCCTCGGCTCCATCAGCTGCGACAACGACCGCCGGCCCGGTAGCCGTCGCCGGCGCCGCCCAGGCGCCCGCGCCGCAGGCCACCCCGGACGCCACCGAAGCGCCTGGGCCCGGCTACTTCACCTACACCATCCAGGACGGCGACACCGTCGATTCGATCGCCGCCCGCTACGGCCTCGATCCCGCGTACCTCATCTACGACAACCCGGAGATCGGCGACCCGGACTCGCTGATCATCGGCGCGACGATGGTCATCCCCAGCACGGACGGCGTCGTCTACAACGTCACCCTGGGCGACACGCTGAACGGCATCGCCGACTATTACGGCGTCGACGTCAACAGCATCGTCGGGTACGCGCCGAACGGCCTCACCTCCCCCGACAACCTCATCGAAGGCGCGGTGCTGCTCATCCCCGGCGCGCAGCTGCCGCAGCCCGCTCCCGCAGAGGACATCTCGCTGCCGGCCGCCGCCTCCTCTTCCGACGACTCCGGCTCCGATTTCGTAGAGAGCTCAGGGTTCATCTGGCCCTGGTACGGCAACATCTCCCAGTACTTCGGCGAGCCGGAGCTGAGCAGCTACCACAAAGGCCTCGATATCGAAGGCTACGTCGGCGGCTCGATCGTCGCCGCGGCCGGCGGCACCGTCGTGCTCACGGCCTGGGACGACTACGGCCTCGGCTATCACGTGATCATCGACCACGGCAACGGCATCCAGACCATCTACGCCCACCTCTCAGACATCTGGGTGAGCCAGGGCCAGTACGTCAGCCAGGGAGAGGCTATCGGCGCGCTGGGCAGCACCGGCTACTCCACCGGCCCGCACCTGCACTTCCAGGTCAACGTCTACGGGGTCCCCACTGACCCCCTGAGCTACCTGCCGTAGCCCTACGCCAGCGCCCGCTCCCCCGCCTCCGCAGAGCCGATCACCGGCACCACCTCGATCGTGCCCAGGTCGCTCCAGTGGCTGAACCACTCATCGAAGAGCGCCGGGTCGTCCGTCTCCATCAGTTGCCAGCAGCGGTCCAGCGTCCGCTCATCGATCCAGCTATCGATGTAGGCTAGCCCCTCCGGCAGCATCCGCCCCCACTCCCGCGCCCGCTCGTAGACGGGCCGCGCCCCCTTCGTGAAGTGCTCGATCACCATGTAGCGCATGCGTCCTCCGGTTGATTGATTGGCGAAAGGCGTATCTGGCTCTGATTGACCTGGCGACAACGGGATTGGTGGGGGTGGAGACTGGCGACCTTCAAATCAGCCTACGATGGCAGGGCTGAAGACCTGCAGCTACGCGACGGTATCACACCCGCGCGTCAGTATTGCGGCAGCAGTCCAACCTCCAACCAGCCGCCTCACTCCCAGCGCTCCCAGCGCACGTACTCCTCCCACGGGCGGCGCTTCGCGTTCAGGGACATCGGCACCCTGGGGTCCGGGTGGCCCATCGCGATCACCATGGAGATGCGCCAGCCCTCCGGCAGGCCCAGCACCTCGCGGCCGCAGTCCTCGTGGTGGATGCGCACCGGGCACGTGGCCAGCCCCTCGTTCCAGGCGGCGACCATGACGTTCTGCGAGGCGCGCCCGCCATCGAAGTCCAACCCTTCCGGGCCTACGCAGACCGCGATCGCCGCAGTGGCCGGCCCCAACGGCTCGCTAAAGTCGCCGCACCTGGCCAGCTCCGCCATGTGCTCCTTGTCCCGCACCACCACGAAGCGCACCGGCTGCCGGTTCTTGCTGCTGCCCGCCATCCGCCCCGCCTGCAGCACCCGCCGCAGCGACTCTTCCGAGATGGGCTCCTCCGTGTAGGAGCGGGTGTCGCGCTTGCTGATGATCGCCTTGTATGCGTCCATGTGTGACCTCCGGCTCACAGGGTCGGGGGTCGGCGGTCGCGGGTCAAGGGGCGATGGCGAAGCGCGAGACGAACTGCCACACAGCGCTCGTCGCGTCCAGCGCCTGGCTGGGCTCGCCGCCGACGATGGTCGGCTTGCCGCCGGGCCAGGCGTGCGACCCTCCGGCGATGACCTGCAGCTGGACTGCGGCGTCCGGCGGGCAGCCCTGCCAGTCCGTCGTCGTGATCGCGCCGCTCACGCTCACCGTCGGCGCGGACGAACAGCCCATCGCCTCACGCACCGTCTCCATCGTGTCCGCGACCGAGTTGAACGGCACCCCGGAGACCGAGTCCGGGCCGACGCCGCCGTCGATCGGGTGGTTCTGATCGGCGTCGCCGTGGATCAGCAGCACGGCCACCGGCCGCGACGGCGAGCAGCCGGGCACCTCCAGCGAACCGGCCACCGCGCCGATCGCCGCGATCTTCGCCGAGAGCTCGCAGGCCAGGCGGAAGGCCAGGATGGCGCCGTTGGAGTGCCCGACCGCGTACACGCGGGAGCGGTCGACCGGATAGTCGTGCGCGATGGTGTCTATGAGGATGGAGATGAAGCCGACGTCGTCGACGTCCGTGCGGGCGGCGTAGCCGCAGCAGTTGCCGCCGTTCCAGGTGGTGATGTCGCCGGTGCCATCTGGGTAGACGGCGATGAAGCGGCCCGATTCGGCCTCCGCGTCCATGCGCGTCGTGTCTTCGAACTGCTCGCCTGACCCGAAGCCGCCGTGCAGGCCGATCACCAGCGGCGCGTACTGGCCAGCCGGCAGAGAGGCCGGGACATAGACGCGCCACGTCCGCTCAAGCCCGCTGTACTCCATGCTGCCGGTGTAGACGCCGGAGCCGATGGCGGGCGGCTGCGTCGCATCGGGAGTCGGCGTGGCGGGCGTTGGCGCGGGGGAAGCTGTGGCCGTCGCGGATGCGCTTGGCGCCGGAGTCGGAGACGAATCAGCGTCGCCGCGGTGGCGGCGGCAGGCGGCGAGCAGCGTGAGCGCTGCCAGGGCCAGGAGCACGTACCTCATCACAACCGTTGACGTGGCCGGCATCACATTCGCTACGTTCTCACCCTGCTACAATCGAGCCGCCAATGGCCAGAGTCCACTACACCTATTGGGAGTACTCGGAGCCGCCGTGGGACTACGGGGAAGTGCCGTGGCTGGTCCGGATGGCGGTGCGCTGGGCGATGACGGTGGCGGGGTTCGCGGCGGCGGCCTGGGTGGTAAACAACGTGGTCTGGCAAGCAGACCGCTGGCACGAGACGACGGCGGGGCTGCTGCTGGCGGCGCTCATTTACGTTGTGATGCGCGCGGTGGTGCGGCCGGTGCTGATCTTCCTGACCTGCCCGTTGCAACTGCTCACGCTGGGGCTGTTCTTATTCGTGGTAAACGCGCTGATTGTGATCTTAACCGACTGGGTCTGCGACTGGCTGGGTATTGATTTCGCTGTGGACGGGTTTTGGGCCGCCTTTATCGGGGCGCTGGTAATTTCGTTCGTGACTTTCGTGCTTTCGCGGGTCTTGCACCGCAATCCGCTGGGCCCGCGCCCTCGCTGAGCGGCCCTTAACCGATTCTGATTCGTCAGGCCGGTAACGGGCTGGTTAACGCGCCCATCGAACAAGGTGAGATGGGTACGAACGACGCCGCTGATTCCGCCGACCAGGGATTCTACGCGAGCCTCCTTTCCTCCAACACTGAGCGGGGAGAGGCGCTGCGCTACGCGGACGAGGACGCCTACGACGCGGCTTACGTGACGATGATCACGGCCTTTCGCTGGATCATCCTGGCGACGTACCTGGTGATGGTCCTGAGCGGGGCGATGACCGTGAACACGCTGGCGCTGATTGGCAGCGCGGGCTGGATCGCGCTGACCAACGTCATCGCCACGTGGACGTGGCGGCAGAAGCGCCCGGTGCCCTGGTACGACGCGGTCTACCTGTACATGGACCTGATGTCCGTGATGGTGGTGGTGCTGGCCACGGCCAACCTTAGCTACCCCACGTGGCTGGCCTTCGTGATCCTGATGGTGCAATCGCCCTCGGCGCGCTCCACTCGGGCCGCCACGATCTACAACATCACGTGCCTGGCCAGCTTCGCGCTCTGCATCGCGGTGTTGACGCTGAGCGGCTGGTACAGCGTGCGCGTCGGCACGACGATCGTGACGCTGGTGATGCTGACGCTGATCGGCGTCCACCTCTCGATCATGTTCGATGGTAACCGGCGCATGTGGTGGATCATCCGCATGATGGCGATCACGGACTCGCTGACGGGGCTGTCCAACCGGCGGCAGTTCTCGCGCTACATGGCGGACCCGCCGACGCAGCGGAGCCTGGCGCTGATCCTGATCGACGTGGACCGCTTCAAGGAGTTCAACGACGAGTTCGGGCACCTGGCTGGCGACAAGCTGCTGGTGGACCTGGCTTCGGTGTTGAACCGGGTGTTCCCGGACGCGATGACGATCGCCCGCTACGGCGGCGACGAGTTCGTGATCCTGCTGCCGTGCCGGGCGATGGAGCAGGCTGAGCAGCGCGTCGATGCGCTGCTGGGGGTGCGGCCGGGGGAGCGGCTGCCGGTTAGCGTGGGCATCGCGATGTGGCCGGACCATCACCCGACGCTGGACGCCGCCTTCGCCGCCGCCGACGACTGCCTGCGCACGGCGAAGCGCGCGCAGCGGGGCAGCTACGCCACCTGGCGGCGTGATGGCCGTATCGAGGTGCACGCGAGCGAGTCGCCGCGGGTGTAAGCGCCCGGCGCGCATCTGCCGGCGTAAATCGCGCTGGCGCGAAAGCTGGGCTGACGGCCACGCGGGCCTCGACCAGGTAATCTGAGCGGCGCATAATCGGGGACGTGAGAATCGCGGACAGGGTGGATCGCTTTGTGGCTGTGGGCGGGCTGGCCACGGCGGTCTACGCCGGCTACAAGCTGATCACGCTGCGGGAGCAGAAGCTGGGGCTGGCACACGAGGAGGCGGAGGAGAAACGGCACCGCCACCACGAATGGTCGGCGCGGCGCTTTTATGACATCGCCGTCACGCGGCAGGGGCTGCTGATCAAGCTGGGGCAGCTCATCGGCTCGCGGCCGGATCTCATCCCGGACGAGTACATCGAGGTGCTCTCCCGCCTGCAGGACGCGGTGCCCACGCGGCCTTTCGCGGTGATCAAGCGCCGGATCGAGCGCAGCCTGAGGCGCCCGCTGGAGGACATCTTCGCCGAGTTCGAGGAGAGGCCGATCGCCTCCGCCTCGCTGGCGCAGGTGCACAAAGCGAAGCTGCACGACGGCCGCGTCGTCGCCGTGAAGGTGCAGTACCCCGGTATCCAGAAGATCGTCGAGAACGACCTGCGCAACGTGAAGCTGCTGCTGCGCGTCCTGGCCCAGTTCGAGCGGAACCTGGACTTCGGGCCGATCATCGACGAAATGTCGGACAACGTGCCGCTGGAGCTGGACTTCATCAACGAGGGGCACAACGCGGAGCTGATCGCGCGCAACTTTGCCGACCGGGACGACATCATCGCGCCGAGGATCTACTGGGAGTACACCACGCGCCGTGTGCTGACGATGGAGTTCATGGAAGGCGTGAAAGTGATCGACCTGCCGGCGCTGGAGCGGCTGGGCCTGCACCCGCACGACGTGGCTCAGCTGGTGACTGACGCCTACTGCGAGCAGTTGTACCTGCACGGCATGTTCCACGCCGACCCGCACCCCGGCAACCTGCTGGTGCAGCGCGGCAAGAACGGCAACCCGGTGCTGGTGATGCTGGACTTCGGGCTGTGCCGCCAGTACGACGACAAGTTCCGCATCGCCTACGCGCGCATGGTGAACGCCATGATGCGGGCCGACCTGCCGGAGATGATCGAGGCGTACAAGGCTCTGGGCATCAAGGTGAAGAACCCTAACGACCCGAGCACCTACATCGAGCTGAGCCGCTCCTTCATGGAGACGTCGCGCCCCGGGACGGGCTACGCGGACGCGGACCTGGTGGCGGAGGCGAACGAGCGGCTGGCCAAGGTAGTGCGCGCCAACCCGATCGTCGACATCCCGCGCGAGATGCTGCTGGTGATGCGCGTGGTGGGGCTGTTGAGCGGGCTGGGCAAGCACCTGGACTCGCGGGTGGACGTGGTGGGGACGCTGCTGCCGTACACGCAGATGGCGCTGGACGGGGCGCGCGGAGGGCCCGCGAAGGCCTGATTTGTGGCGAGATTGTGATGAATTTCGCGTTGACACGTGTGTTTGTCCTTGCCTAGAATCTTGGTGAACGACGCCCCGTTCACACGTTTTGCACAATTTAGTGAGGTTCGCCGTGAACAATCGCTACCGCGATAACCCGGAAAGCGCTGCCACGCGCTGGATCACCCTGGGCCAGGCCTGCAAGCTCCTGGGCGTGAACGAATCGACGCTGCGCCGCTGGGCCGATGCCGGCCACGTCCGCTCCTTCCGCACTCCCGGCGGCCACCGCCGCTTCTCCGAAGACGACCTGCGCGTGCTGATGGCCGGCCAGATGCCGGCCAGCAGCGAGCCCTATAACGCCATCAGCAACATGGCCCTGGCCCGCATCCGCCGGCGCCTGCAGCGGGGCAAGAGCCAGTCCGCGCACTGGTTCTCCAACCTGGGCGAGGAGGACCGCGAGATGATGCGCCCGCTGGGCCGCCGCCTGGTGGCCCTGGTCTCCGAGTACCTGGCGAAGGGGGCCAAGCGCGCCAACCTGATGGACGAGGCGAAGGAGATAGCGCGCGAGTACGGCCGCATCCTGGTCCGCGATGGGATGAGCCTGCGCGATGCGGTGGAAGGCTTCACGTTCTTCCGCAAGACGCTGGACGAGACGGCGATGGAGGAGGCCCAGAAGAACGAGCTGACCACGGAGAAAGCGCTTGAGCTGTGGGAGCTGCTGACCAACCTGGGTGACCAGGTGCTGATCTCGATCGCTGAGTCGTACGAAGAAGCGGGCGTGACCGCGGGCGCACGAGCCTAGTCCGGGCGGATGCGTTACTACCCGGTATTTCTGGACGTCAACGGCAAGCCCGTGGTGGTTGTCGGCGGCGGCAACGTTGCTCTCACCAAGGTGGAAGGACTGCTGGAAGCGGGCGCCTCCGTGACTGTGGTGGCGCCGGAGCTGAACGAGCGCATGGCGCGGCTGAAGCGCGAAGGGCGGTTCGTGCACGTCAAGCGCAAGTATGAGCCCGGCGACCTGGAGGGCTGCGACCTGGCGTTCGCGGCCACGGACGACGGCGAAGACAACCACCGGGTGTGGGAAGAGGGCCGCCAGCGCCACGTCTGGGTGAACGCCGTGGACGACATCCCCAACTGCGATTTCATCATGCCGGGCATCGTCCGCAAGGGCGACCTGGTGCTGGCGATCTCCACCAGCGGCACCAGCCCAGCGATGGCGCGCAAGGTCCGCGAGGATATCGAGGAGTTCCTCACGGACGAGGACGCGGCGCTGCTGGACCTGGCGGCGGAGATACGGCACGAGCTGCGGGCGCAGAAGGTCACCGTCGGCGCGTGTGAGCACTGCCACCGCAACGCAAACGACGTCTGGAACGCCGCGCTGGACGGCGAGGTCAAGCGCCTGCTGAAGTCGGGCGACCGGCCGGCCGCCAAAGCCCGGGTGCTCAATCTGCTGCTTTCGCCGTCCGGCCAGCACGAGGCGATGCCGTCGTGAAGTCGCGCGTGGTCACGTGCGTTGGCCTGAACCACCACACCTCGCCGATCGAGGAGCGCGAGAAGCTGGCGTTTACGTCCGCGGAGCTGGCGGAGGCGCTGGCCGCGTTGAAGGAGAAGCTCGCCGGCGCGGCGATCCTTTCGACGTGCAACCGGACGGAGCTGTACACCGCGGCGCCGGAGGGCGCGGCAGGCGGCCTGATTGACACGCTAACAGCGCTGAAGGGCGCGACGGTGGCCGCCGAGCACTTCTACGTGATGCAGGGTGCGGAAGCCGTGGAGCACCTGTACCGGGTGGCCGCCGGCGTCGACTCGATGGTGCTGGGGGAATCGCAGATCCTGGGCCAGGTGCGGGAGGCGATGTCCGCCGCGACGGAGGCCGGGACGCTGGACGGCGTGCTCTCCCATGTCTTCCACACTGCGATCTCGCTGGGCAAGCGCGTACGTACAGAGACGGAGATCGGCCGGCACGCGGTATCGGTCAGCTCGGCGGCGGTGGCGCTGGCGCGCAAATCGCTGGGCGACCTGGAGAACAAGACGGTGCTGGTGATCAGCGCCGGGAGCATGGGCAAGCTGGCGGCGAAGGCGCTGGCCCAGCAGACAGGCTCCGGCCGCATCCTCGTCGCCAACCGCACGCAGGAGCGCGCTTCGGACCTGGCGGAGCAGCTGGGCCCGAACACGGAGGCGCTGGACCTGGGCCATCTGCGGGACGCGCTCGCGGTGTCCGACATCGTGATCAGCGGGACGAGCGCAGAGGACTTCATCCTGGGCCCGGCGGACGTGTGGCCTGTGATGGCCGGACGCGAGGACCGCGGGCTCCTATTCATCGATATTGCCGTGCCGCGCGACATCGACCCGGCGGTCGTCGAGATAGCGGGCGTGCACCTCTGCGACATCGATGACATCGAAGCCGTGACGAGCGAGGGCTGGAACGGCCGCCAGGCGGAAGTTTCGAAGGTGGAGGCGATCGTGGAAGAGCAGGTGGCGGCGTTTGGCGAGTGGTGGGACTCTCTGGACGTGGTGCCGGTGATCTCGGCGCTGCGTGAGCGCGCGGAAGCGATCCGCCGCGCGGAGCTGGAGCGCACGTTCAGCAAGATGCCTGACCTGGACGACGCGTCGCGCGCCCGCATCGAAGCGATGACGGAGGCGATCGTCAAGAAGATGCTGGACCGACCGATCGCGCGCCTGAAGGACGGCGCGGACAAGGGCCTCTACATGGAGGCGCTGGAAGACCTCTTCGATGTGCACTCAGCCCCGGCGCGCCGGGCGCGGCCCTGACCGGCGGCGCTGGTGTGTCCGCTCGCAGCTTCGTAGTCGGCACTCGCGGCAGCAAGCTGGCGCTGCGCCAGACGGAGATCGCCTCGCAGGCGCTGACCGCTGCTAACGCCGGTGTGGCGCTTGAAGCGCGGACGATCCAGACGGAAGGTGATCGCTCAACCGCATCGCTCAGCGCGATCGGCGGGCGCGGCGTCTTCGTCATCGAGATCGAGCAGGCGCTCTTGCGCGGCGAGATCGACATCGCGGTGCACAGCCTGAAAGACTTGCCGAGCGAGGAGACGCCCGGCCTGACGATCGCGGCCATGCTGCCGCGCGAGGACCCGCGAGACGCCCTGGTGGCGAAGGACGGCCGGCGCCTGCATGACCTTGGGACGGGCGCGATCGTCGGCACGGGCAGCCCACGGCGTGCCTGCCAGGTCCTGGCGCTGCGGCCCGGCCTGCAGGTGCGCGACATCCGCGGCAACGTGGACACGCGGCTGCGTAAGGTGCAGGACGGCGAGTACGACGCCGTGGTGCTGGCGGCCGCCGGCCTGACGCGCCTCGGATGGCTGGACCGAGCCTCGCAGATATTCGCGCCGGGGGATGTCCTGCCGGCGGTCGGGCAGGGCGTGCTGGCGGTGCAGGTGCGCTCCGATGACCCCGAGGCGCTGGCCGTCGCAGCCGCGGCGGATGATCCGGCGAGCCGTGCCGCCGCCAGCGCAGAGCGCGCCTTCGAGCGGAGGCTGGGCGGCGGCTGCAGCGCGGCGATAGCGGCCTACGCGACCGTGGGCCGCGGCCCGAACGCGGGTCGTGCGCCGCTGGTCCTGCGCGCCCTCGTCGGCGAGAGCGCGGGCGGACGCCTGCTGAAGGGTGAGATGTCCGGCGTGGCCTCGGAAGCGGACATGCTGGGCGTGCGCATGGCGGAGTACCTCATCGCGCAGGGGGCGGAAGAGCTGCTAGGGGCGGCGCCGTGACCGGCAAGGTGTATCTCGTCGGCGCGGGGCCTGGCGATCCGGGTCTCATCACGCTGACCGGCCTGGAGCGCATCCTCTCAGCCGACGTCATCGTCTACGACCGGCTGGTCAGTGCGCGGCTGCTGAAGCACGCGCGGGACGGCGCAGAGCTGGTCTACGTGGGCAAGGTGCCGGGTGCTGAGGGCGGACACGACCAGGAGGCGATCAACGCGACGCTTATCGAGAAGGCGCGCGCAGGGTGCACCGTCGTGCGGCTGAAGGGCGGCGACCCGTTCGTCTTCGGGCGCGGCGGCGAGGAGGCGGAGGCGCTGCGTGCCGCCGGCATCCCGTTCGAGGTCGTGCCGGGGGTGACATCGGCCGTGGCGGTGCCGGCCTACGCGGGCATCCCGGTGACACATCGCGGCGTGGCCTCGAGCTTCGCCGTGATCACGGGCCACGAGGAGCCGGGCAAGGCGGAGACCGCGATCGACTGGGCGCACCTGGCGACGGCGGTGGACACGCTGGTCTTCCTGATGGGCGTGAAGAACCTGCCGGACATCGTCGCGCAGCTGACCGAGCACGGACGCTTGCTGGCAACGCCGGTGGCGGTCATCCAGTGGGGCACGACGCCGGAGCAGCGCACGGTGACAGGCACGCTCGCCGACATCGTCGAGCGGGTCGCCGAGGCCGGGCTCACGCCCCCGGCGATCACCGTCGTCGGGGAGGTAGTGCGGCTGCGCGAGACGATCGCCTGGTTCGAGAACCGGCCGCTGTTTGGCAAGCGGGTGCTGATCACGCGCACGCGGCGCCAGGCGAGCAACCTGGCGCGCCTGCTGGCCGATGAAGGAGCGATCCCGGTCGAGCTGCCGTCTATCGAGATCGAGCCGATCGAGGACCGCGAGGCCGTGACGGCGGCGATAGAGCGGTTGCGCAGCGGTGAGTACGCGTGGTGCGGCTTCACCAGCGCCAACGCGGTCGAGCTGTTCTTCGAGCGCCTGGCGGAGGCCGGCCTCGACGCCCGCGGATTTGCTGGCGCTCGGATCTTTGCGATAGGCCCGGCGACGGCGGCGGCGCTGGCGGAGCGCTCGCTGCGGGCTGACGTTGTGCCGGCGGAGTACGTCGCGGAGGCGGTGGTCGAGGCGATGAAGTCGCACGTGCGGCCGGGTGAGCGAGTGCTGCTGCCGCGCGCGGAGTCGGCGCGCGCGGAGCTTGTGCGTGGCCTGGAGGAGCTGCGGGCGACGGTCGATGAGGTGCCGATCTACCGCGCCGCCGTTCCGCCCGATGCCTCGCCGGAGGTGCTCGCCGACCTGCGCGCCGGGCGGATCGATGTCGCGACGTTCACTGCATCGTCGACAGTGCGCAACCTGGTGGCGATGCTCGGCGACGTGAGCGCCCTGGCGGGCGACGGCCGCCCGCTGATCGCCTGCATCGGGCCGGTCACGGCCGACACCGCGCGCGAACTCGGGCTGACGGTGGATGTGATGGCCTCTGAGTACACGGTCGAAGGGCTGGTGGCGGCGCTGAAGGAGCACTTCGCGGGGGTGAAGGCATGACCCGCGATGAGCTCTTCGCCGAAATCGACCGCCACTTCCTGGCGCCGGAAGCGCTGCGGCGCGCGGAACTCTTCGCGCGGCACGGGCGCTCCAGCGCGGAAGGCTGGTTCAAGGGCGAGCTGATGCTGCTGCTGGAGTCGCTGGCGAAGGACGGCCGCATCGAAGGCTGGCGCGCGGATGTGCCGATCACGGAGGATAGCCGCCAGCGCTGCGACTTCCGCATCGTGACGGGTGGGCGGCCGCTGTGGCTGGAGGTGAAGACGCTGGTGCAGCCGGCCCAGGTGGCGGACAGCGGCGTGATGTCGAAAGGCGGAGGATTTGCGGAAGACCTGGTCAAGCTGATGCGCGTCCGCGAAGGCGAGAAGGGCGTGCTGCTGTTCGTGGTGCCGAGGCCGGAGCCTTCGCAGTGGGCGGACCTGCTGGCCTCCTACGCCCGCCGCATCGCCCCGCTCGGCTTCCGTGAGCTGAGCGAGATCGGCGCGTACCCGGAATCGCTGTACGTCTGTAAGCTGGAAGTGCGGGAGGCGTTTTGATGATTCCGCCCGCCCATCCTGAGGTTCTCGAAGGACGAGCGGCGCGACTACGCCTGGAAGGAGGAAGGCCATGACCACGCGAATATTGCCCGAAACCCTCACAGGGCAAAGCTTCCGGCGCTTCCGCCGCCTGCGCGGCTCGGAGGCGATGCGATTGCTCGTGCGGGAGACGCGGCTCTCGCCGGAGTCGTTCGTCTATCCGTTGTTCGTGACGCACGGGCGCGGCGTGCGCGAGGAGATCGCGCCGATGCCGGGCCAGTACCACCTCTCGGTGGACCAGCTGGCGCGCGAGGCGGAGGAGCTGAAGTCGCTGGGCATCCCGGCGGTGATCCTGTTTGGGCTGCCGGCGGCGAAGGACGAGATGGGCAGCGAGGCTTACGCTACCGACGGCATCGTGCAGCAGGCGATCCGCGCGCTGAAGGACGCCTCGGCGGAGCTGATCGTGATCACGGACGTCTGCCTCTGCGAGTACACGTCGCACGGCCACTGTGGGTTGGTCACCCCGTCCGGTGACGTCGACAACGACGCCACGCTGCCGCTGCTGGCGCGCTCAGCGCTGGCGCACGTGGAGGCGGGCGCGGACATGGTTGCTCCCAGCGACATGATGGACGGCCGCGTGGCCGCGATCCGCGCGGCACTGGATGACGCAGGCTACGTCTCGACGCCGATCATGGCCTACGCGGCGAAGCAGGCCTCGGCGTTTTACGGGCCGTTCCGCGTGGCGGCGGACTCCGCGCCGCAGTTCGGGGACCGGCGCACGTACCAGATGGACCCCGGCAACTCGCGCGAGGCGATGCGTGAGATCGAGACAGACATCGAGGAGGGCGCGGATATCGTGATGGTGAAGCCGGCCCTCCCGAACCTGGACCTGATCGCCCGGGCCCGCGACAGCTTCGACGTCCCGCTGGCGGCCTACAACGTCTCGGGCGAGTACTCGATGCTGAAGGCGGCGGTGGCGGCGGGCTACCTGGACGAACAGCGCGCCGTCCTGGAGGTGCTGACGGGCATCCGCCGCGCCGGCGCGGACATCATCATCACGTACCACGCGAAGGAAGCGGCCCGGTGGCTGGCTTAGCTGACATACTCGTCGACGGCAAGCTGATAGTCGAGATCAAGACCGTCGACTCTCTGTCTGTCCTTCACGAAGCCCGCATTCAACCCGGCTTACTGCTGAACTTCGCGACCCACCGCGTGCAGGTTCGCCGCCCAGCGAGATCCAAATGAGAGCATCCGCGCCCAACCTGCGTCCATCGGCGGTTGATTCCCGGGTCACCAGCCTTGGCTGATGGGGTGGGACCGCGATCGCGGGAGATCTTCGAGCGCGCGCAGCGGGTGATGCCCGGCGGCGTGTCGAGCCCGGTGCGGGCGTTCCGCGCGGTGGGCGGCGACCC
>DATKKM010000044.1:0-20542 GCA_035542855.1 Dehalococcoidia bacterium | reverse complement strand
GCGGCTCGCCACCGCGAAGCCGTACGGGAGCGACGCGTGATAGACGAAGTGACCACGCAACCCGCCAAGTACGTCCTCACGAAGGACCACGCCGGCAAAGAGAACGGCTTCCTCATCGAGATGTTCAAGGACGCGGCCGGGGAGAAGACGGAGGTCTACCTCTCCGCCGCCAGTCCCGGCGCCTTCAAGGGCTACCACCTGCACCGCGTGCGCGCCGCCCGCTACATCTGCCTGCGCGGCCGCATGCGCATCATTCTCTATACGCAGCAGCGGGGGGAGGACGGTAAGAGCCGCTGGGCCCGCGAGGAGCACATCCTGGACGCGAGCGAGCCCAGCCGCCTCTTCATCCCCAAGAACGTCGCTACCGGGCTCGAGAACATCGGCGACGAGGAAGGCTGGCTGGTCAACTACCCGGACCCGCCCTACGACCCGAACCTGAAGGACGAGCAGGTCGAGTACACTCAGGAAGAGCTGGAAGCGGGCGTGGTCAAGTAGGGGCGCTGCTCGCCGGGCCCGCGCCGGATTCTGTCCAGATCGCCGAAAAGCAAACAAATCGACACACGGGCCGCTTGGCGTCCCAACGCAAACGTAAGGCAAAATAGAGCGATGCACGTACTCATCACAGGCGCCAGCGGACAGCTGGGGATAGCCCTCCAGCAGGCTCTGCGCGCACACGACGTCGTCGCCCTGGGCCACGCCGAGCTCGACATCACCGACGACGACCGCGTCCGCGAGGCGGTCACCGCCGCCCACCCGGCCGTCGTCATCCACTGCGCCGCCTGGACCGACACCGCCGGCTGCGAGCGCGACCCGAAGCGCGCGATGCTCGTGAACGGAGAGGGCACGCGCAACGTCGCCGCGGCCTGCCGGGAAGCCGGCGCCGCCATGCTTTACGTCAGCAGCAACGAGGTGTTCGACGGAGAGAAGGGAGCCCCCTACGCCGAAGACGACGCGCCCAACCCGATCAACGCCTACGGGCGCTCCAAGCTGGCCGGCGAGAACGCCGTCCGCGAGACGCTCGCCGCCCACTACATCGTGCGCACCAGTTGGGTTTACGGCCCGGGCCGCGTCAGCTTTCCGGAGAAGGTGCTGCTCAACGCCGCCGGGCAGACGGCGCTGAAGGGCGTAACGGACGAGATCGCCTCGCCCACCTGGACGAACGACCTGGCGGAGGCGATCACGCTGCTCATCCAGACGAACGAGTACGGCACGTACCACCTGGCCGGCGAGGGCGAGTGCTCGCGCAAGGAGTGGGCGGAGGAGGTGCTGCGCCTGGCCGGCCTCGCCGTGCCCGTTGAGGCGACGACACAGGCGGCCTTCGGCTCCGCAGTGCGCAAGCCTGTGCGCTCCACGCTCGCCAACGAGCGCGCCGCCGCGCTCGGTATCCGGTTGCGGCCGTGGCGGGAAGCCCTGGCGGACCACATGCGGCTCACTGCCGCCACGAAGGCGGGAGCGTCTGCGTGAACCGTGACGACGACGACATCCTGAGCATGCTGGCGGCATCCGCCGGCGCCGAGGCGCCCCCGAAACGCAGCAAGCCCGTGGACAGCGGCCGCCCGAAGATCCGCTTCGACGCCGCTCCTCAGACTCCGCCGCCTCCTCCACAGCCGGCGTCACCCGCCTACCCGGACATCCCGGCCTCAGTGCAGACCGGCCCGACATCTCCGGCCAAACGGGCGATGGACATAGGCCTCGCCGGGCTGATGATCGGCATCCTCTGGCCGATCTTCGCCCTGGCCGCACTGCTCATCAAGCTGGAATCGCCGGGGCCGGTGCTCATCAAGCAGGACCGCATCGGGCTCAACGGCAAGGGCTTCCGCTTCCTCAAGTTCCGTACCATGCACCACGACCGCGCCGGCAGCGACATCGCGGAGCGCCTGCCCACCGGAGACCTGATGCACCGCCTGCTCAGCCCCCGCGGCCGCCCCAAGGACGCCACCGCCATCGGCTGGAGCCTGCGCAAGACCACGGTTGACGAGCTGCCGCAGCTCCTGAACGTCGTGAAGGGCGACATGAGCCTTGTCGGGCCTCGTCCAGACATCCCGGAAATCGTCGCCGCCTGGCCGCCGGAGTTCCGCCAGCGACACCAGGTGAAGCCCGGCATGACAGGGCTGGCCCAGGTAAACGGCCGCTCAGACCTCACACACTACGAGAAAGTGAAGTACGATCTTCGATATGTCGCCAACCATCCGATCACGCTCGACCTCAAGATCCTGCTGAAGACCATTGGCCTCGTCATCTCCAAGAAGGGGGCGCGCTAGCGCTCCACGCCGCTCCAGCCACGGCCGGCAGCCTCCCCCGGCGCACCGGCTGCGCATCCTCTTCCTCGCCTCGCAGTTCCCGTTCCCGGCGGACAGCGGCGCCACGATCAAAACGCTCAGCATCCTGGACTACCTGCGCGCCCGCCACGATGTCCGCCTGGTCTGCTTCCGCCGCGCCGAGCTGTCACCCGGCCAGCAGAAGTGGGCACGCTCCTTCGGCGACGTGACCACTGTTTACCAGGACCGCAAGCGCAGCGCCTGGAACCTGGTCCGCAGCTACGTCTCCGGCGTCCCCCTCAGCATCGAGCGCAACCGCAGCCAGCAGATGCAGAAGGCCGTGGCCGATACCATCGCCGGCCGGGCGCCGCAGGCCGTATTCGTCGATAGCTGGCTGATGGCCCAGTACCTGCCACCGGACTACACCGGCCGCAAGCTCCTGCACGAGCACAACGCCGAGTTCGAGCTCTGGGACCGCCAGGCTGAGCTGGAGACCGGCCCCCGCAAGTCGCTCGCGGCGCGCGAGGCCCAGCGCGTCCGCAAGTACGAGCTGGAGACCCTGGCCCGCTTCGACGTCATCTTTGCCGTCTCGGACGACGACCGGAAGTCGCTGCGGGAGCTCGGCGCCGACCCAAACCGCATCCGCATCCTGCCCAACATCCCCGACCGCGCCCTCCTCGACCTCGCCTCACCGGTCTTCGAGCACACCGAGCCTGTCGTGCTCTACCTCGGCACGCTCAGCTGGCAGCCGAACATCGAGGGGATCGAGCGCTTCACGTCTGCCGTCTTCCCCACGGTCCACAAGCGTGTCCCGGAATCGCGGCTCATCGTTGCCGGAAGGGGCGCGCCGAAGTCCCTCGCTCAGAAGGTGGCGAACACGGCCGGCGCGGAGTTCCTCGGCGAAACGGACGAAATCGAATCGCTCTACTCGATCGCGCGCGTCTTCGTCGACGCCACCCGTAGCGGCGGCGGCACCCGTCTGAAGGTGCTGAACGCGCTCGCCCGCGGCGTCCCCGTGGTGGCCAGCCAGCACGCCGCTCAGGGCCTGGACATCGTCCCCGGCGAGCACCTGATCGTCGCCCGCAACGACCAGGCGATGGCCGAAGCCGTGATCGACCTGCTGAAGAACCCCGTCCGCTGGAAGGTCCTCAGCCAGAACGGCCGCGCTCTCGTCCGGGCCCGCTATGTGGCCGAGGTCGCCTTCCGCGTCCTGGACGATGCCCTGAGCGGCGCACGCGGCGACTGATGGACGTCCCGCGCGAGGTCGACGTCCTCGGCGTGCGGTTCAACGCCCTCACCCGCACGCAGGCCGCCGAGGCCGTCGTCCGGCTGGCCCGGGCGGGCGAGAAGTCGTACGTGGTCAAGCCGTACTCGGAGTTCATGCCGCCGGCAAACCGCGATCCGGCCCTGCGCGACCTGCTGAACGGCGCCGCGCTCTGCCTGCCGGACGGGGCCGGCATCCTCTGGGCGGCGCACTACCTCTCGCTGCGGGGCGGCCCCCTGCGCGCATCGCTACAACTGGCGCTCTCGCTGGCATCACTTGTCGTGCGGCCGGGCTCGCTCCGCAAGCCGCTCCCGGAGGCGATGCACGGCGTCGACTTCACCTGGGAGATGCTGGCGGCCATAGACCGCGCCGGGCTGAGCGTGTACCTGCTCGGCGGGACGGCCGAAGAGTCGCGCGGGGCGGCTGAGCGAATCGGGAAGCGCCTGCCCGGCCTGCGCATCGCCGGCGCGCACCCCGGCTACCTGAAACGCGGCGACGACGCCATCGCCGGGATCAACGCCGCCGGGCCGGACGTTCTGCTCGTCGCCATGGGTTTCCCCCGCCAGGAGCGCTGGATCGCTGAAAACCTCCCGCGCCTGGACGTCAATGTGGCCGTGGCGGAGGGCGGCTCGCTCACGTTCATCTCCGGCGCCGTCCGCCGCGCCCCGCGCTGGATGCGCCGCTCCGGGCTGGAGTGGCTCTACCGGCTGTTGCGTCAGCCGTCCCGCCTGCGGCGGCAGATGGCGCTACCGGTCTTCGTCTGGCTTGTCTTCCGGGCGCGTCTGCGCGGCATTGCCTAGCCAGCGGATCATCGGAAAGCGCTCCCGCACGGCGTTGTACAGGCGCTCGTCGGCGGTCCAGAACTCGCAGTCCATCTCTGTCGCCGCGGCCAGGTAGTGCGCGTCGTAGGAGCTGCGCAGCCCGAGTTGGCGGGACAAAAAAAGCGCAGAACGATGCAAGTCCGCAGTATCGACGAGCTCCAGTGCTTCGGTGAACAGCGCCTCGAGCGCTGCATCCGCCTCATCATCGGAGAGCAAGCCCGTAACTAGCTTCTTGTTCAACGCGGACACAATCTCGTAGTCGATCAGCGATGGTGCGGCGCGCGACGTTCCCGACTCGATCCACTCTCTGTTGAGCGTGTACGCGGCGTCGCTCCCGGCTTCCGGAACGCAGAGTTTCACAACGAAGCTGGCGTCAACGACTACCGAAGAGTTGTTCGTCACGCTCTTCCCGCGCCTGGCGGATTAGTTCGGCAGAGTCCGGCTGGATGCCCGTGCGCGCCTCGATTCGCTTGCGAAGGGCCGTCATCCTGTCGAGAGCGGCCAGCTGCTCATCCCGGCTGCGAGGCTTGTGATGATCGTCTTCGCGAACAATGCGTGCTTTGGGTTTGCCGTGGACCTCGATCAGGAACTCTTCGCCGCCGTACGCAGCGCGGCTGACGAGCTCCCCAAGCTTCTGCTTCGCCTCGGACAAGGCGATGCGCGTTTCCTTCTTCATGACGTTATCGACTTTTTCATACTATTCGGACATTTCGGTCACTTCAGGCATTTAGCCACTTTAGACCTATGCTACCTATTCCCCTTCCCCCTGTCCATCACCCGCCGCAGGATCCGCATGTAGTGCTCCCGGTCGTCCAGGTGCGGGATCAGTGCCTGCCGCGCCGGCTGGCCGGACACCTTGCGGTACCAGTACAAGGTAGCGATCAGCGCCGCCACGTATGCCACCGAGGACATCGCCGCCGCGCCGTTGACATGGAAGAGCGGGATCGCCACCATGTCCAGTCCGATGTCCAGCCCCAGCGCGATCAGCGTGGCGTAGGTGTTGTAGATCACCTTGCCCTGGCTGAACAGGTAGCTCCCCAGCACACGCGTCGCGCCGGCGGCCGCGATCCCCGGCATCAGCAGCACCAGCGGCAGGAACGAATCCGGGTAGAACTCCCCGCCGAAGAGCACCTGGATCGCGATCGGCGAGACGGCGATCAGGCCGAGCCCCGCCACGATGCTGATCGCGAACGTGTTGCGGCTGACCAGAGGCGTCACCTCCTGCGCCGCCTCCTCTGTCATCGCCGTCAGACGCGGCAGCATCACCAGCGACACCGCGGACGATATCCACCACACGCTCTCGCCCAGCCCAACGGCGACCGTGTAATGCCCGACGCCGGCCCGCGAGACGAACGCGGCGACGAGGAACTGGTCGAGGCGGTAATTGAAGAGCGCCGCCATGTTCGCCAGCTGGCCCTGCGCGCCGTACTTCACCTGCGCCCGGAGCACGTCCATGTCCGGCGCGATCACGGTCCCGGCGTCAATCTGGCCGGCGCCGATGAGCACAAGACAGGCTACGTCCGCCGCCAGGAACGACCCCGTCCAGGCCGCGATCGCCGAACCCACGTTCAGGTGGCCCGCCGCGTCCAGCACGAGGAGCGCCGCCAGCGCAACGCCGCCCTGCCCGATCGCAATCGTCTGCAGCGCCACGAAACGGCTGCGCCCATGCAGGAACGAGGTGAGGATCGTGTAGCCGACGACAGCCGGCAGCGCCAGCCCCCACAGCCAGTACGCGTCGCCGCTGATGAACAGATCGCGCCCGAAGACCGCCGCCCAGGCCAGCACGAAGGCCCAGGCGGCGATCGCCGTCCAGATGATCACCGCCAGGCTGTTCGAGAGCAGCGTGCGGTAGTCGTAGGCGGACTTGTTGAGGAAGTAGATGTTGCCCAGGCCCACGCCCAGGTTCGCCACGCCTCCGGCTACGAGGATGCCGACGAAGAACAGCGAGTACGTGCCCAGACCGGAATCGCCGAGGCCGCGCGCCAGCACGACTCGCAGGCCGAAGGCGAAGCCGTAGATGGCGATCTGCGAAAGGAAGACGAGGTTGACGTTGAAGAGGAAGCCGCCGCCGTTGGGCGCTTCGTTCATCGGCTGGCTCGAGTTTGACATTCTTTAGATACAACGCTCCCGCTCGCTCTAAGGTGGCCGTGGGCGCCTCCGTTTGGCCGTTTGTCGGTTTGTCGGTTCGCGCACCGGTGCTATCATCGTGCCAATCCAATGCGGATCATCGTGTTCTCCGGCAGCGGGGGGAGCGGCGTCAGCACCATCGCCGCCGGCACCGCCTGCCTGCTCGCGGCGTCCGGCCCACGCACGCTTGTCTTCGGGCTGGACCGCGGCCTCGGCGCCGCCCTGGACGCCGGACTCGCCCTCGATCCCCGGATCGCCGCCGATAACCTGGACGGCGTCGAGGGCCACGGCGGCCTCAGCTCAGAGGATGAGTTCCGCGACTGGCTCAACATGCTCCTCGACTTCCGCAACATGGACGCGGAGCTGGGCGACGACCTTTCGGCGGTTCCGGGCGTCGGCCTCATCGGAAGGCTGCTGGAGCTGGAGGCGCTGATCGCCACCGGCGACTACGGCGCCGTTGTCGTCGACGCGGGCGCTCTGGTTCAGTTCCTCGATCTGCCGGGGGCGCTCGACGCAGCCGCGCGCTGGCTGGACCGCCTCTTCGCGCCCCGCCAGCAGACCGTCTTCGAACCGTTCCTCCGCGCCTTCGCCGGCGATACGGTGGCCGCGGGCGAGGAAGTGCTCGATACCGGCCGCGAGCTGCTCGGCCGGCTGGCCAACCTGCGCGACCTCTTCACCGACCCCGACGTCACCTCCGTACGCCTCGTCACCCAGGCCCGCCAGGGCGCCGCCGATTCCGTCGCCGAGGCGCTGGCCGTCCTCGGCCTGTTCTCCTACCGCGTCGACGCCGTCGTCGCCAACGGCCTCCTCCCCTCCGCGCTCGACTCCGTCTTCTTCGACGGACACAAGGAGCAGCAGACGAAGGCGATGGCGTCCCTGAGCGAGTTGGCGCCCGGACCGCTGATCATCGGCGCGGACCTGCGGGAGACGCCTCCCACCGGCGCGAAGACGCTCACATCCTTCGCCCGCGCCATCTGGGGCAAGGGCGACCCGGCCGCGTTCCTGGCCAAGGCGGACGGTCATTCGGTGGCGCGCCACGCCCACGAGTACGAGCTGCGCGTCTTCCTGCCGTTCGCCAAACGCGACGAGTTGCGGCTGGAGGAGACGGACGACGGGATAGCCGTGCACCTGAACGGGCGGCGCTGCGTGCTGACGCTGCCGGACGACGTCAGGTACTCCGCGGCGAAGAGCTGGAACTACGAGGGGCGCTTCCTCAGCGTGTCGCTGGTGCCCTAGCTGGCGGCGGCCTGACGGCCGGGCTGGGCTTCCAGGAAGCCGCGCAGGGCCGTCACCATCTGGGCAATGTTGAGACCCTGATAAACGGGAAAGCTGAAGAGCGCGGACTGATTCACCTTGTACGTGTTGCGGCGGCCAACGCGCTTCTTTTCGATGAAGCCGCCCTCTTCCAGCTCACGCACGATCTGGTATACAGCCCGCTCCGTCAGATCAGTCCCACGGGCGATTTCGCGCAGCGTGGCAGACGAATTCTGGAACAGGTGTGTCAACACCAGTCCGTAGTTGCTCAGGAAGTTCCACTTGCGAGCCATAAGTTAAGGCCTGGGAAGTTCTTTGGTTATTGTCTCGCAGAGCGTTGACAGGTTTTCCACATCGCTCCTACAGTGAATGCCAGGCAGTTTCTAAACCGGCTCCGCGCGGCGGCTCATCGGGAGACAAATGCTCGAACCGCGAAACTACCATACGCGATACCGATATGAAATTCAGGTGTCATTATGCACGTGACACCATCCCCTGTCCAGTAACGCCCCTCTCTGATGCGTGCAATGATCGAGAGCCAAACCGCTACCGCCCCCACCCCTCCGGCGCTGGACACGTTCAGCGAGAAGTACCAGCACTACTTCCCCCGCGTCTTCGCTTACGTCTACGCCCGCGTCGGCTACCTGCACCTCACGGAGGACCTGGTCTCGGAAGTCTTCGAGCGCGCGTACAAGAAGTCCGGCTCCCTGCGCAGCGACGCCGCCTTCTCCACCTGGCTCTTCACCATCGCCCGCAACGTGATCATCAGCCACGGCCGCAAGTACGCCCGCGAAACGATCGTCGACCCCGAGGTCATGCGGGAGATCGCCCCCGCCAGCGCCTCTGTCGAGAGCGAAGTCCTCCAGCACGAGGCCATACGCGACCTGGCGAACCTGCTGCGCACGTTCCCCCAGCGCGAGCAGGACATCATCGCCCTCAAGTTCGACGCGGAGCTGCCCAATCAGCAGATCGCCGAGATCATGGGCCTCTCCGAGCCCAACGTCCGCGTCATCATCTTCCGCACCCTCCGCAAGCTGCGGGAGCTCCTCGGCTCCGAGCAGCACAGCTAGCACCCGCACCCCGCAGCCAATACCTCTGACCCAGGCGTCTCTACGACGCGCGGTGGCCTATCACGCCCGCCTCCCGCAGCGCGCCGATCTCCTCCCACGTGTAGCCCGCCTCCAGCAGCACCTCTTCCGTGTGCTGGCCGTACTCCGGCGCGGGACGGCGGATGGCGCCCGGCGTCTCGTTCAGGTTCACCACCGGCGAGACGATTGGCAGCTCCCCATGCGTCGGGTGCTCGTACGTCGTGATCATCTGGTTGGCGATCACCTGGGGGTCGCGGGCGATCTCGCTGTAATCGCGGGCGATCTCCACCAGCAGGTCCTCCCGCCGGAAAGCGTCAAGCCAGTAGTCCGCGGTGTGCTGCAGGAAGAGCTCGTCCATGCGCTTGATCACCGTCACCAGCTCGCCCGCGTTCTGGCGGATCCACTCGACGCTGATCTGGGGCGGCTCCAGCAGCACGCCCGTCTCCTCGTGCAGCACCTTGCGGACGAGCGGCCAGTGGCGGCCGAGCTGCGACATCGCCAGCATCAGCCAGCGTCCGTCCTTGGCCCGGTAGTGGTTCCAGATCGGCACCGTCATTCCGCGCGGGATGCGCGGTATCGGCGAGCCGGCATAAAGGCCGGACATCAGGTACGCCGTGACGTTGAACGCCTGCGCACCTATCACCGACTGCAGCAGCGATCCGTCCACCCGCTGCCCCTGGCCGGTGCGCTCGCGGTGGAAGAGCGCCACCATGATCCCGTAGGCCAGCACGAAGGCGCTGACCTGGTCCGCGAAGCCGGTGAACGTGCGCGTCGGCGGCGCGTCGGGCTCGCCAGTCACGCTCATCAGGCCGCCGCGCGCCTGCGCCAGCGGGTCGAGCGCCGGCCGCTGCGCGTCGGGGCCGAGCAGCCCGAAGCCGGACGCCTGGCAGTAGACAAGCCGGGGGTTCAGCTCATGCAGCTTCTCGTAGCCGATGCCGATACGGTCGGCGACGCCGGCGCGGAAGTTTTGCACGAAGACGTCGGCCCCCTTCGCCAGCCGGTAGAACGCGGCGAGCCCGGCCTCCGATTTCAGGTCGAGCACGATGCCGCGCTTGTTGCGGTTGTGCGTCTCGAAGTAGGCGTTCACGCCGCCCGGAGCGGCCTCGTAGCGGATGAGCGAGCGCCCCGGGTCCGGCGAATCCGGCCCCTCGATCTTGATCACGTCCGCCCCCCAGTCGGCCAGCATGGCCGCGGTCATCGGGCCCTGCTGCCAGATCGTCAGGTCCAGCACGCGCACGCCGGCCAGCGCGTCCGTCATCTCGGGCGAATCTCCCGCAGGCGTGCCACGATCCGCGAGAGCGCCTCGCCCGAGCCCGCCCGCACGACGACCTCCGCCAGCCCGCTGAGCGGCGTCTCGTGTGGGTTGATCTCGATGAGCTTGCCGCCCAGGCGCCTGACGTCCAGCGGGAACTGCGCCGCCGGGTAGACCACCGCGCTGGTCCCGATGAGCAGCATCAGGTCGCACTTCCAGGTCTGGTCCACGCACGAATCGAGGGCGTCCTTCGGGATCGGCTCGCCGAACATCACGGTGTCTCCTTTGACGATTCCACTGCAGTCCGGACAGTGCGGCGGCAGCTCGTCGATCGGGAACTCGTCCAGTGGCCAGCGGTTGCCGCAGGCGATGCAGCGCAGCTTTGTGCGGTTGCCGTGGATCTCCGTGATGTGGACGCTGCCGGCGCGCTGGTGCAGGTTGTCGATGTTCTGGGTGATGATGTGCGCCAGCCAGCCGCCCTCCTCCATCTCCCGCAGCGCGATGTGCCCCGCGTTCGGCTCGGCCGCCTCCAGCGCCGCGATCAGCTCGCCGAGGCCGCCCGCGCCGGAGATGCGCTTCTCCCACCAGCCCTTCGGATCGGCGGCGAAACGCTCGTAGTCGCGGAGGTCGGGCTCGCCGTGCTTCGTCCAGAGGCCATCCGGCCCGCGGAAGGTCGGGATGCCGCTCTCGGCAGAGATGCCCGCGCCGACCAGCGCCACCACGTGCTTCGCCCCGGCGATCAGCTCTGCCGCCGCATCGATGGCGAGCGTGAGTTCGTCCGTGCTCATCCCGCCACCACGTTGACGACAACCGTTCGTTGCCGCGGCCCGTCGAACTCGGCCAGGAAGACGCCCTGCCAGGTGCCGAGCGCGAGTCGCCCGCCCTCCACCGGCAGCGTCGCCGACTGCCCGACGAGCGTCGCCTTGATGTGCGCCGGCGAGTTCCCCTCAGCGTGACGGAAGGGGTGGCTCTGCGGCAGCACTTCGTCCAGCCAGCCGAGCATGTCCACGCACACGGCGGGATCCGCGTTCTCGTTGACAACCACGCCGGCCGTCGTGTGCGGCACAAACACCTGGCAGATGCCGGCCCCCGCGCGCATGCGGCGCAGCGCACCGTTCACCTCCGCCGTGATGTCCTTCAGCTGCTCGCGGCTGTCTGAGGACACCTGCAATCGCTCAATCACGGGGCGATTATAGCGAAGGGCGCGCGCCAGGATGGATTGCGACATGATTACGCTTCTCGTCCAGCATCGCCAGGCGCACGGGCCCATAGCCGGATGACCTCTAGATCGCAATCCGCGGCCAATTGACGCCCCGCACCACCCCGCGCTACACTCGCGCCACAACCGAATACGGGGATGAAGGTCTCCACGACGTCCAGCCGGCGGGCTTCTCGCCGGCGCGGCGCAGGAGTCAAAAGCGAAGCCGGTGAGAGGCCGGCGCTGTCCCGCAACTGTATCCTCGGTTTCTCCGCCCTTGCAGGAGAAGACCGAAGAAGCCAGGTCGCCTGCCTTCGTCCGAGTTCAGCCTTCGAGGAAAGGCATGGGCCCGGCGACGGATCCAGACCCTGCTCGAGACGGCAGGGTTTTTTGTTTCCCCGCTCCCACGCCTTCCGCCAGTGACGGGAGGTCTCTCGAATGAAGTACTACAGGCTACTGCTGCTCTGCGTGGCCGCCTTCGCTCTGCTCCTCGCAGCCTGCGGGGACGATGACGGCGGCGGCGGCACCACAACGGCCACCGGCGCCGCCGCGGCCAGCCCAACGCTCGCCGGGGCCACGGCGACGCCGTCCGGCCCGTTCTTCGACTGCAACGCCCAGCACCCCGGCACGGACGTTGATTCGGCCAGCTTCCCTGTGACGGTGACGGACGGCGCAGGCGCAGCCGTCACCCTCACCAGCGCGCCGCAGAAGATCGCGTCGCTGGACGCAGCGCACACGGAGACGCTCTACGCCATCGGCGCGGCGGACCAGGTTGCCGCGGTCGACAACACGTCGGACTGCCCGGCGCAGGCCGCGGCGATCCAGGCGAGGGTCGACGCCTTCAACCCCAGCCTGGAAGCGATCACCGCGCTCCAGCCTGACCTGGTGATCACGGCGTTCGACACCGGCGACCTGGTGGTCAGCATGCGCAACGCCGGCCTCACGGTGCTCTTCCTGCCCGCGCCCGCCGACATCAACGGCACCTACGACGACATCAAGCTGGTCGGCAGGGCCACCGGCCACGCCGGCGACGCCGACGCGCTGGTCACATCGATGTCCAACGCCGTGCACGCAATAGAGGGTGCGGTGGACGGCAAACAAGCACCCACCGTCTACCACGAAGTCGACAACACGTACTACACCGCCGGCCCCGGCAGCTTCATCGCTGATCTCTACAAGACGCTCGGCGCGGCCAACATCGCCGAGTCGACGGGCGAGGCCTATCCGCAGCTGAGCGCGGAGGCGATCATCGCCGCCGACCCGCAGGTGATCGTCCTGGCCGACGAGGACTACGGCGAGAGCGCGGACACGGTCAAGGCGCGCCCCGGTTGGTCCGCCATCGACGCCGTCAAGAAGGGCCACATCTACGGCATCGATCCGGACATCGCCAGCCGCGCCGGCCCGCGCATCGTCGACGCCCTGCGTACGCTAGAAGCCGACCTTTACCCGGAGGCCGCCGGTTGAACGTACTCCGGCGGACGCGCAGCCCGGACCTGGCCTCGGCCACCACCGAGGAGCTGCTGGGCGCCGTCCGCGGGGCCCCGTGGCCGCGGTTCGCGCTGGGGAGCGCCCTGCTGCTCGCGGCGGCGCTCCTCGGCCTGGCCCTCGGCCCGACGACCGTCCCCCTCGATGACACCCTCCGCGTACTGCTCTCGCACCTGGGCATCGGCAGCGCGAGCGGAGTCTCGCAGGCGACGCAGAACATCGTCTGGGACGTGCGGCTGCCGCGCGTGCTGCTGGCGGGGCTTGTCGGGGCCACGCTGGGGATGAGCGGGGCGACGTACCAGGGCGTCTTCCGCAACCCGCTGGCGGACCCGTACCTGATCGGCGTGGCCACGGGCGCCGCCCTCGGCGCGACGATCGTCGTTGTCTCCGGGACGTCGGTCGCCTGGCACGGGCTCAGCCTGCTGCCGCTCGCCTCGTTCGCGGGGGCGATCGTCTCAGTCGTGACGGTGTACCTCGTCGCGCGGACGGGAAACGCGGTGCCGGTCACCACGCTGATCCTGGCGGGCGTCGCCGTCTCGGCGCTGGCGACGGCGATCACTTCGTACCTCATGATCCACAACACGACGAACGCCGGGCTGATCTTCACCGTGACGCTGGGCGGGTTCAACACCGCCACCTGGACGAAGCTGCTCTGGGTGCTCCCCTACGCAGTGCCGGCGGCCATCGTCGTCCTGGCGCACGGCCGCATCATCAACGTCCTCAGCCTGGACGAAGAGCAGGCGCGCTACCTGGGCGTCGACGTTGAGCGCACAAAGCTGCTGCTGCTGGGGGCGTCCTCGCTCGGCGCCGCCGCTGCGGTGTCCGTCGGCGGCACCATCGGCTTCGTCGGCCTGATCGTCCCGCACGCCATCCGGCTGATCTGGGGGCCCGACAACCGCTACCTGCTGCCAATGAGCATCCTCATCGGCGGGGCGTTCCTGATCGGCGCGGATGTCGTCGCCCGCACGCTGGACCGCCCGGCGGAGATCCCCGTCGGCATCATCACGGCGTTCTGCGGCGTGCCGTTCTTCCTCTTCCTGTTGCGCCGCGCCCGCACCGGAGCGTACTGGTGATCGAGCGTTCGCCGGAACCGGAACCGGCGCTCGCCGCCGAAGGCCTGACCGTCGCCTACAGCAGCGGCAGCCGCGACTTCGTCGCTCTGCGAGACGTCTCGCTCAGCGTGTCGCCGGGCGAGGTGCTGGGGCTCGTCGGGCCCAACGGCTCCGGCAAGACAACGTTCATCCGCGCCGTCACCGGCGTCTCGAAGCCGGTCGCCGGGCGCGTCCTCATCGCCGGACAGGACGCATCGGAGATGCGACAGCGCGATCTGGCCCAGCAGATCGCCGTCGTGCCGCAGGATTCGGCGCTGCCGCCCGCCTTCTCGGCGCTGGAGTGCGTGCTGATGGGCCGCACGCCGCACCTGCGCCTCCTCCAGAACGAAGGCCGGCGCGATCTCGACATCGCCCGCCGCGCGATGACCGCGACCGATACCTGGCGTTTCGCGGACCGGCTGCTCGGCGAGCTGTCCGGCGGCGAACGGCAGCGGGTGATCGTCGCGCGGGCGCTGGCCCAGGAAACGCCCGTCCTCCTCCTCGACGAGCCGACCGCACACCTCGACATCGGCCAGCAGGCCGCCGTACTGCGGCTCGTGCGCGCCTCCGCCCGGGGCGAAGGCAAGGCCGTGCTCGCCGTCGTGCACGATCTGACGCTGGCCGCCCAGTACTGCGACCGGCTGGTGCTGCTGCGCTGTGGTTCGGTAGCGGCGGGCGGGACGCCGGAGCAGGTGCTGCAGCCGGCTCTGCTGCGGGACATATACGGCGTGGCGGTGGACGTCTTCCCGCACCCGGTCACAGGACGGCTGGTTGTGGCGCCGGGGGACGGAGGCTAGACTGGCGGCGAGATGCCGGACCAGACGCCACCCAAGTCCCAGATATACACCCGCACCGGCGATGCCGGCACCACCGCGCTCTTCGGCGGCGGCCGCGTGCCGAAGGACCACCCGCGCGTCGCGGCCTTCGGCGCCGTCGACGAGCTGAACTCGGCCATCGGGGTGGCGATCGCCTTCCTGGCGCACCCCGGCCTCGTGAGTGAGCTAACGGCGATCCAGAACGAGCTGTTCAACATCGGCGCGGAGCTGGCCAGCGAAGGCGGCGCGGAGAAGGCAGCTGACTTCGCGCGCCTCTTCACTGAGGCCGACAGGAAGATCGGCGGGCTGGAGAACGTGATGGACGAGCTGGACGCCGCGCTGCCCCCGCTGAAGACGTTCGTGCTGCCGTCAGGCTCGCAGGGGGGCGCGCTGCTCCACCTCTGCCGCACCATCTGCCGCCGCGCCGAACGCGCCGTGGTCACCCTCAGCCGTGGCGAGGCGGTAAACCCGGACCTCGGGCGCTACCTCAACCGCCTGGGAGATCTGCTCTTCGTGATGGCCCGCTACGTGAACCAGGCGGACGGCCACCCTGAGACGGAGTGGCGCAAGGAGTAGCGCCGCGCAGGTAGCGGCCACCGGAGTAGCGGAGGCCTTCAGGCCTCACCCTCCGGGCGTGCAACCCACCGCGAATTCGTTAATTCGTTCGCGATTCGTTGACAGGCACATCGTAGCCCGCGCGACGCATCTCCGCCGCGAGCTTCGGCGGGATTGCCCGGCAATCGCAGTTCTTCGCGTGCTCGGCGTGCCAGGCCATGCGCTGGTCCGGCGCCGGGTTCTTCGGCATGCGGTGCGCCCTGTGCCACTCCGCGTTCACGCGAACAGGTTACCGCGAGCACTGTCACCTGTAACCCGTCCCCTGTAACCTAGACCTCGTGATCCCCGTCACCGACACCGTCAGCGCCAGGCGCTTCCCCTTCGTCAACGTCTCCATCATCATCGCCTGCACTCTCGTCTTCATCTACGAGCTCACGCTCAACGCGTTCGACCTTGAGCGCTTCTTCAACGACTACGCCGTGATCCCGGACCACCTCTACGAATGGTGGCGGTCGCCGTCCGGCCTGCGCACGCCATCGACGGTGATCACGGCGGCATTCCTGCACGGGGGCTGGCTGCATTTGGGCGGCAACATGATCTTCCTCTGGGTCTTCGGCGATAACGTGGAGGACGCCCTGGGCCACATCCAGTACGCGGCGTTCTACCTCGTCGCGGCCGCTGCCGCAGCCGCGATGCAGGTCGCCGTCGATCCGCACAGCACAATCCCCATGGTTGGCGCCAGTGGGGCCATCGCCGGCGTGCTCGGCGGCTACCTCGTGCTGTATCCTCGCGCGACCGTGGGCGTTGTGATACCGCTGCTCTTCTTCCTCGGCGCGTTTCCCATTCCGGCGTTCGTGCTGATCATCTTCTGGTTCCTGATGCAGCTGTTCACCGGTATCGCGGAGATCGGCAGCACATCGGCGTCCTCCGGCGTCGCCGTTTGGGCGCACGTCGGCGGCTTCGCGGCCGGTCTCGCGATCGTTTTGGTCGCGCGGCCGTTCATCCCGCGCAAGTCGCTCTCCCAGGTGAAGACGCGCGGGCCGGTCAAGATGTGGTAGCCGGAGGGACCCCCGTTGTAGGGGCGACCGGCGGTCGCCCTGGCGCTTCGTCGGCGCACAAGGCCGGTATCTCTCTGCGCGAACCCGTCCGGGCGAATGCCATTCGCCCCTGCAACCTGCGATGGCGGTTCCTTAGCGCGCGCTCAAATTACCCTTGACGCGGCGCTTACCCCTATGGCTAAATGGCAGTGCTCTCGGCCGCCCACGGGAGCCCGATAGCCGCCCCGCCACGGCGGGGAATCCAAAGGAGACTGCCCATGGCAGACACATCTGCAATCGAAGTCCCTGCCGATCTCGCTGAAGTCGCCAAGGAAAAAGGCATCCCGCTGGACCTCGTCCGCCGGGGCCTCGCCCTCGGCTTCCCGGCCGAAGCGGTGAAGATGCAGCTCAACCAGCCCTTCGTCACCGCGGAGGCCGCCGAGGCCTTCATCGCCGAACAGGAGCGCATCCGCGCCGGCGGCGAGGTCACGATCCCCGAAGACCTGCTGGAGGTCTCCCGCTCCCACAACTGGCCGGACGAGCTGGTCAAGCGCGCGCTGAAGCTGGGCGCGCCGAAGGAGATGCTGATCCAGCAGATCAACGCCGGCATCGCGGCCGACCAGGCGGAGCGCTTCATCGAGCTGCAGGAGCAGCGCATCGCCGGCGGCGAAGTCCAGCTGGACCTGGGCTGGATGAAGGTCCCCACGGAGTGGGGCATCCGCGTGAAGCCCGGCAAGAAGGGCCTGACCGTCGGCATGATCAACGTCGGCACGTACGGGGACGTCCCGGACTACTGGCCCTACCAGACGGAGATGCCGCGCGGCGCCTACCCGATCCCCGGCGTCCCTTCCATGGGCTACTCCATCTTCGAAAAGGCGGAGCTTTGGTCTGACAACGCCGCAGACCTCTACGAAGAGGCCATCCAACGCCGCTGGCGCGCCTCCACAGACATCCCCTGGAACACCATCGAGCCGCTGCCGGACGACGTCGAGAAGGCGTTCTGCCAGCTGGCCACGGCCATGTGCGAGAAGGCTCTCATCACCGGCGACATCATCGGCAAGTGGCTGCCGGAGATGTCCTACGGCTTCCACGAGGTCAAGCTCTACCTCTCCACCGCCGAGTTCGATGAGGCCCGCCAGTTCGACGTCTTCCGCAAGCGCGCCTTCTCCAACGGCGGCGGCATGGGCATCCAGAGCCCCGGCTACTTCCACCGCGCCATGCTGGACTGCCGCTTCTGGACAGAGACCTCCAACGTGATGTTCATCCTCCACAACAGCTACATCATGGGCCTCTACGAGATGGGCCTGCACGCCGCCCACAACGAGGCGGAGCACAAGATCTTCACCGGCTGCATGCAGGACAAGGCCCGCCAGGCCGCATACGGTATGCAGCACCTGCGCTACTTCCTCTCCCGCCACCACGACCGCCGTGCGGAGATCAACCACTCCTTCAACAAGGCGGAGGCCGTCTTCAACTACGAGATCGAGCGGGACGTGCCCCTGCACGAGGCGATGATCATCCTCCTCGGCGGCGGCACCAGCCCCGAGCAGCTGGCCGACGGCACAGCCAAGCACCAGTACTTCTGGCGCCGCTGGGTCAACGCCTACGCAGACCGCCTGGCCGGAGCCGGCCTGGGCGACCGTCGCCAGCTCATGCATCCAACCCTGCGCAAGTACCTGGACAGCGAGGCGCCGGCCGAGGCCGCGGCGGCCTAGCCATCAACCAAGGACAAGGAGAAGCCCCATGACACAAGAAGCCACACGCACAAAGGCAACTTTCCCCTCCGTGGACTGGTTCGCCGCCATCAAGGACATCGTCAACAAGGACGAAGGCTACAAGCGCCTGGGCACGTGCGACTCCACCGTCGGCGTGAAGATCCCGGACCTCAAGAAGTACTACAAGCTCACCTTCGAGGCCTTCGAGGTCGAGAGCATCGACGAAGTCGACGAGAACGACGCCGAAGACTCCGACTTCTGGCTGGAGATGTCCTACGCCAAGTGGAAAGAGATGATCGAGAACATCCGCGCCAACGGCAAGGCGGACCTCCACCACACCCTGAACACGATCGACCTGGAAGACCCGGACGGCTTCGCCCGCTCCAACGACGGATACCGCCGCGACGCCTTCTACCGCTTCAACCAGACGTTCCAGTACTTCTTCGACGCCTCAGCCCAGATCGACACTAGCTTCGCGTAACAGTAGCCAGTAACCGGCGGCCAGTAGCCGGCAGGGGGAGTGCAAACCTCTTGCTGCTTGCTCCTGGCTGCTTGTTACTCGGGGGCGGGGCTGCGGGGCCTAGTGGTGCCCGCCGTTGTTGCCGCTGCCCGGCTTGTGCAAGTCGAACCCTACCCGGCGGCGGATGAAGTAGCCGACTAGCGCGATCAGCGCCGCGATTCCGGCCGCTCCGATCGTCAGGAAGGCCAGCGTGCCGATGTCCGGGCCGCCGCCGCCTTCGCCCGCCGGAGCTTCCGTAGCCGTCGGCGAGGCGGCATTCGTGGCGCCCGGCGAGGCGGCCTTCGTGGCAGTCGGCGAAGGGCTTGCCGGAGGCGTTGTGGCCAGGATCGCCGTGCTCGTCGGCGAGGCGTTCGGGTTGGCGGTCGGACTGGCCGTCGGCGTGCCGCCGGACTCCACGCAGGCCGGCGGCGTCGACCTCGGCGTCGTCTCGCCCGCTGGATCGACAGTGTAGGTGATTGTGCCTTCTGTCGCGTGCTGCGCGTCAGGCGTCGTCACGCGATACTTGAACGTCCACTCGCCCACCGTCTCGCCTGGAGGATTGCCGGGGTAAATCGAGATGCCGTAGCCGTTCGGCTGGAACACATCTCCGTGCCCGAGGCCGAAACCATCCGGCTCCTTCAGGTCGAACGCGAAGTCGCCGCCCTTGTCGAGGTCCTTGTTGTTGATCGGCGCCGCGAAGCAGAGCTGGATCACGAATACCGGCTGGTTGAACTTGTCCCCGTCCTTCACGCTCTGATAGACCAGCTGTGGCCCTTCCGGGTCAGGCGTCTGGGCGCGCGCGCCCGCCGCGGGCAACACCGCAAGCAAGGCCAGCGCGGCTACAGGAAGCGCGAGAACGGCTCTCCGAAGCATCGAGGGCCAATCTACCACACGCGCCAGATACGATACAGGCGCGGTGTCGCCTCGAAGACGCCCCGGCTACAATCGGGAAGGAGAGGGATTTTTTTGACCAGGACCGCCGCACAGCCGCTCAAGTACCGCCGCATCGTGGCCAAGTTCGGCACCAACGTGCTGACAGCCGGCACAGACCGCCTGAACCTGGAGCTGATGTCGTCGCTTGTCGCCCAGGTCGCGGGGCTGCACGCGCGCGGGGCGGAGGTGCTGGTCGTCACGTCGGGCGCCATCGCCGCCGGCCGCCACCGCCTCGGCCTGCACGACACCAAAAAGGACCGCAAGGACATCCCCTTCCGCCAGGTGCTGGCCGCCGTCGGCCAGAGCGACCTCGTGCAGACGTACCAGGAGCTCTTCGCCCGGCACGGCATCACCGTCGCCCAGACCCTCCTCACGAAGAGCGACCTGGCAGACCGCCTCGGCTACCTGAACGCGCGCAACGCCCTGCTGGCCATGCTGGAACTGCGCGTCGTGCCGGTGATCAACGAGAACGACGTCGTGGCCTCAGACGAGATCGAGGGCGCGAAGATCGGCGACAATGACAACCTCTCCGCGCTCGTCGCCAACCTGGTGGACGCCGACATGCTGGCCCTGCTCACCGATATCGGCGGCCTTTACACCGCAGATCCGCGCACCAACCCCAGCGCCGAGCTCATCCCGCGCGTCGACCGCATCGACGCCTCGATCGAGGCGCTGGCCGGCGGCACCCTGAGCGCGCGCTCCACAGGCGGCATGGCGACGAAGATCCAGGCCGCGAAGCTGGCGACGGGCGGCGGTACCGACCTCTACATCGTCGCCGGCAAGGAGCCGGACGTGATCACGCGCCTGGCGGAGGGCGAAGCGATCGGCACGTACTTCCCGGCCGCCGGAGACCGCCTGGAGAGCCGCAAGCGCTGGATGCTGGCCGGCCTCTCCATCAAGGGCACGATCGTCGTCGACGAAGGCGCGGCGAAGGTGCTGCGCGAGCGCAAGAGCAGCCTGCTCCCGGCGGGCGTGCGGGAGGTGACGGGCCACTTCCAGCGCGGCGACGCCGTGGCCATCGCCGGGCCGGACGGCCGCATCGCCTGCGGCATCGCCAACTACGCCGCGGAGGAGATCACCCGCATCCGCGGCGTGCGCTCTGACAGGATCGAATCGGTGCTGGGCCACCACTACGGCGCGGAGGTGGTGC
>DATKKM010000043.1:0-5507 GCA_035542855.1 Dehalococcoidia bacterium | reverse complement strand
GGACGAGCCCACCACCGGCATCGACCCGCAGGGCCGCATCGCCCTCTGGGACGTCCTCTCTCATCTGCACAGCGAGGGCCTGACGATCCTGCTCACAACGCACTACATGGAGGAGGCGGAGCAGCTCTGCCAGCGCCTGGCGATCATGGACCACGGCAAGATCCTGGCGATCGGCTCTCCGGCCGAGCTGAAGGAGCGCATCAAGGCCTCGACGATCGTGACGATACTCGCTGCGCCGGCGAGCGAGGCCTTCCTCGCCGACCTGCGCGCCCTGTCCGGCGTCAGGTCCGTAGCGATGCGCGGCGAGGAGATCGAGGTGCAGGCGGACACCTCCCGCGGGCTGCTCCCGGCCATCGCCACGGCCGCCATGGCCCGCGAGGTGGAACTGACCGACGTCAACGTGCAGGCGCCGTCGCTGGAGACCGTCTTCATCACCCTGACCGGAAGGAAGCTACGGGATTGACCGCTGAGACTCGCCAGGCTGCGAGCGGCTCGCTCGCCATCTCGCTGGTGACCTTCCGCGCCCTGATGGAGCGCGACCTCAAGGTACTGAGCCGGGAGTTCGTCCCCTTCCTCGCGCGGACGGCCATTCAGCCGTTCCTCTTCGTGTTCGTCTTCGCCTACGTCCAGCCGAAGATCGGCCAGCGGAGCGCCAACTTCGGCGATATCCTGGTGCCGGGACTGATCGCGTCGGCGGTGGTGCTGCAGGGCATCCAGGCCGTCGCCATCCCCCTCGTCACGGAGTTCAGCCAGACCAAGGAGATCGAGGACCGCGTGATGGCCCCGCTGCCAGTCTGGGGTGTCGCGGCTGAGAAGATCGTCTTCGCCATGCTGCAGGCGCTGATCGCGGCCGCCGCGGTCGTGCCGTTCGTCTACTTCGTGCCGCTGGAGAGGCCGCATGTGCACATATCACCCCTCGTGCTTTTCACGATCCTGCCCCTGGGCGCCCTCCTCTCGGCGTCCGTCGGTCTGCTGATCGGCACCAGCGTCAGCCCGCGCCAGATCCCGCTCGTTTTCGCGCTGCTCGTGGTTCCGCTGACGTTCCTTGGCGCCGTCTACTACCCGTGGTCCTCGCTTGAGGTCATCCGCTGGTTGCAGGTGGCAACGCTGGCCAACCCGCTCCTCTACATGAGCGAAGGGTTGCGCGGCGCTCTCACGCCCAGCTACGGCCACATGAACTATTTCGGGGTCTACGCCGGGATGATCATCGGTTGCATAGCCTCGACCTACCTCGGCGTCCGCGGCTTCATCCGCCGCGTGCAGAGCTGACCTCGGCCAGCCTGCTCATCACTGCGTCCAGTTTGCCGGTTCGCAGGTTTGTTGCGATACAATCGCCGCATCGCCAGCGAAGGAGATTACACATGTCCGGGCCGCTAACAGGGATCAAAGTCGTCGAAATGGGCCTCTGGGTCGCCGGGCCGTCCTGCGCCGCCATCCTGGGCGACTGGGGCGCCGACGTCATCAAGATCGAGCCGCCCACCGGCGATCCCTTCCGCGGCCTCTTCGCCGCCGCCCTCGGCTCCCCGGCGCCGCTGAACCCACCGTTCGAGCTGGACAACCGCGGCAAGCGCAGCGTCGTCCTCAACCTGGAGGCCGAAGAGGGCCGCGAGATCGCCCTCAAGCTCATCGCGCAGGCCGATGTCTTCATCACGAACAACCGCCCACGCGTGCTCAAGCAGTACGGCGTCGACTACGAGACGCTGCACGCGAAGTTCCCGCGCCTGGTCTACGGCCAGGTCACCGGCTACGGCCCGGACTCGGAATCGCGCGATACGGCGGCCTACGACATCGGCGCGTTCTGGTCACAGGCCGGCGTCGCGATGTCGCTCACCGCGCCCGGCGGCGCGATCCCCCAGCAGCGCGGCGGCATGGGCGATCACATGACCGGCCAGATGTGCGCCGGTGCGGTCTGCGCGGCCCTCTTCAACCGCGAGCGCACCGGCGAGGGCCAGCGCGTCTCCGTGCCACTGGTGCGCGTCGGCGTCTACATGATCGGCTGGGACGTCATGCTCTCCCTGCGCCTCGGCATCCCCGTCCTTACCTACGATCGCGAGCACGCCATCAACCCGATCATCAACTCGTTCCGCGCCGGCGACGGCAAGTGGTTCTGGCTGCTGCTCCTCCAGGCTGACCGCCACTGGCCTGACCTGGTCCGCGCGATCGAGCGGCCCGACTTGCTGAGCGACGCCCGCTTCGCCGACATCAACGTCCGCCGCGCCAACAACATGCAACTCGTGGAGGAGCTGGACGCCGTCTTCGGCACGAAGCCCCTCGCCGAATGGGCTGAGATCTTCCGCGCCAACAACGTCTGGTTCGCCCCCGTGAACATGGTCCACGAAGTCCCCAACGACCCCGTCGTCCAGGAGGCCGGCGCCTTCGTCGACGTGCCGGGGCCGGATGGCCCCGTCCGCATGGTCGCCACGCCGGCCGACTTCTCGACCACGAAGTGGGAGCCGCGCGGACTCCCGCCGGAGCTCGGCCAGCACACCGAAGAGGTCTTGCTGGAGATGGGCTACGACTGGGACCAGATCATCCCGCTCAAAGAGCGCGGCGTCATCCCGTAGAGCAATCGGTCGCCGTCTCCGCCCGCGATACAGCTCTGAGCAGCGCAAGCAGGTCCGCAGGGCCGATAAGGCCGTCGCAGGTGAGGTCGCCGCCGAGACGCTGGCCAACGCCAACGTTGAAGCAGCCCGTGTACGTCCCGCTTATGAGGCCGCCGATATAGCGCAGCATCTCGTAGGCGTCGTACGGCCGCACGTTGAAATCGCAGTTCAGATCTCCGGGCGGGTAGTCGCACATGTCACCGATACCGTCCTGGTCACTGTCGTTCTGGTACGGATTCGGAATGTCAGGACAGTTGTCGATGTCGTTTGGGACTGAGTCCCGGTCGCTGTCGAAGTCGACGGAGGGGCACTCAGGCGCCAGCGGTACGCCCTGCCCGCAGCACGGCAGGCCTGCGCAGCAGGGAACCCCGCCGCAATCCGGCCCCTCGCATGGTTGGCCAAGCGGCCGGCCGGCGGCAATCCAACCGGCACAGCCGTAGATCCCCGCGGCGCAGGGCACAGGCGCGTCGACGGGCGTAGCCCTGCACGTGAAGCTGAGCGACACCGATTCGCCGGGTTGCACGCAGGCGGATGGCCAATCGACCTCAACGTAGTAGCCGAAGTCGAGCCCGGCTCTTAAGGATGTTAGTGAAGGCTCGTCGCAACCCGGCGGATTCGCCGCCAGTTGGGGCTCAAGGACCTGTCCCGTGCCGAGGAAGAACCCGTGATAGGCGTCCGCCGGGTAGTCGGTGGTGTTGCAAGCGCTGAAAGGCCGCGCCTCCGCCGGCGTCGGGGAAGGCGCGAGAGTACTCTGTGTCACAAGGTGTGATGCTGTCGCCGGCGTGCCGCATGAGGCGGCCGGCTCGGCGCCGCTCGACCCGGATACACCTAGCGCACAGGCGACCACGCCAAGAGTCGCGCCGAGCACCAGCAACACACGTGGCAGCATCTGACCACAATTCTACGCCGCCGCGCCGCCGGCTCGGTGCTTCTACTCGTATCGCAGCGCTTCCGCCGTCGGCACGCTGGACGCCTGCCGCGCCGGGATCCACGTCATCGCCAGCGAGGCCAGCAGCGTGATCACTGTGAGGAACGCCACCTGCACCCAGGGGATGTAGAAGTGTTGGTCCTTCGCCGGGAAGCTCTTGCTCGTCACCAGGAAGTAGGCCAGGAACAGCCCGAGCAGCGTTCCCGACGCCACGCCGAGCACGGTCACAAACGACGATTCGATCAGGAAGCTCAGCGCGACGGTGCTCTTCTTGTAGCCGATCGCCCTCAGCATCCCGATCTGCTGGCGCCTCTCCACCACCGTCCGGAAGGCGATCACCCCGATCGCTGCGATGCCCACGACCAGCCCCAGCCCCATGAACGCCTGCATCAGGTACAGGAAGTTGCGGGAGAGCGCGTTGTTCTTCTCGGCGATCTCCTTTAGCGAGTCCGCTTGCGCGCCTGTCGTCACCATCGCCGACTCGATTTGCTTCGCGACCGCGTCGGAGTCCGTCCCCGGCTTCAGCGCCACGTAGTGGATGGAGTAGCCGGGATCGCCGAATACGTCGCGCCAGGCGCCGGCGCCCATTATGAACCCGATGAAGTTGTTGCTGGCCCCGAACGCCGTGATCCCGATGATCTTCACGTCGCGGCTGCTCCCGGACACCGAATCTCGCACCGTCACCACAGGGGGGTTGTCGTAGACATCCGTATCGCTCGGGATGCCGTCCAGCGTGAACTGGTCGCCACCGAAGCCGCCGCCCTGAATCGTGAACGCGTCGGCTATCGCCACGTTGGGGTCGTTCTCCAGCGCCTGCCAGACCGCCTGGTCGGACTCGTAGCCTACCGCCCTCTTGTCCAGCGGCACGCTGCCTGACTGGATGAAGCTGGAATCGACGCCATGGACGGGGTAGTCGGTGTAGTCCGGCTCTTTGCCCGGCTCATTCTGCGTCACCTCCGTGAGGCTGAGCTGCGTGGCGAGAATCGCCCCCTCGGCCCGGATGTCGTTCTGCGCGGGCGAATTGACCTGTGCCAGCGCTCCCTGCACCGATTCGATGGGATTGTTCGGGTTCTCCGCCACCTGCACGTCCCAGCCCCCGCGCGAATCGTCCGCCAGGAACAGCTTGTCGTAGTTCAGATTCATCGCCGACATCATCGTCAGCGCGAAGACAACGATCGAAATCATCGCCAGCGTCATCCCCGTCCGGAAGCGGTTCGCCATCGGGTAGGCGATCGCCGTCCGCAGCGCCGGCAGGATCGAGCCGAACGCCCCGCCGACGCGCTCGACGACGCTCAGGAAGATGTCCGCGTTGTAGACGATCACGAACGTCGAAGCAGTCACCATCGCCGCGCCGCTGAGGAAGAACATCTCGATATCGCCGTTCAGCTCCCCGAAGATGCTGTTCAGCCGTTCGCCCGCCGCCAGCAGCCAGAAGATGATCAGGAGCGCGCCAGACGCCGTGTACGCTGGCCGCGCCGGCAGGCCGAAGTACGTGAGCAACACCGCGACACCCATCGTGTCCAGCGAAACGCCGAGCGCAAACGGGAAAGCCTGGTGAGAAGATAGGCCGACCGCAATCATGGCGCCGCCATACAAGCACCCCAGCGTCCACAGTCCCGGTCCCCAGATCACTCTTTCGCCGGAACGCTGGAGACCAACGAGCACGAAATTCAACAGTGGAACGGGCGCAACGGCGCCCACCGCCAGTAGCCAAGAAGGCAACCGCGAAGGCCGCCTATTGCGAACGATTCGCAGAATCCCGATAGGAATCAGATAGAGTGCGGAGAATGCCAGGACTATCACACCGATGATGGCCAGCGCACCTAGACCGAGAAGCGCGCCCAGCACCAGGGCGAGCGTCGCGAGTCCCGATAAGTAGAGAGGCCAGGCGGGAACAGGTTCCCGGGAGGTGATAAGCATCGCCAATTGATAGATCGGGAAACCCAGCAAGCCATCAGGCATCGGGAACCAGGCGG
>DATKKM010000042.1:0-12590 GCA_035542855.1 Dehalococcoidia bacterium | reverse complement strand
CGTCTTCCGGCACGTCGTGCGCAACGCGTTGCTGCCGATCATCACCATCTTCGGGTTCGAGCTGGCGGGCCTCATCGGAGGCTCGATCTTCGTCGAGACGCTGCTAGGCATACCGGGCGTCGGCCTGCTCGCCTTCGAGTCGGTCGGCACCCGCGACTACGACATGATCATGGCCATCGTCCTCCTCGGCACCACCATCTTCGTGCTGACGATGCTGCTGGTCGACATCGCTTACGGCTTCATCGATCCGCGGGTGCGGTCCGGGGGGAGCGCCGGGTGAGCTACACCGAAGCCACGGTGGGCCTGCACGCCGGCGAGCCGCTGCGCGCGCGCTCGCGGCTGCTGCGGCGCCTCCTGCGGCGACCGGTGGCGGTAGCGGCGATCGCGGTCATCGTGCTGATCTACGGCGCCGGGATCCTGGCGCCGGTGATCGCCCCCTACGGCTTCAACGAGGCCGACTTCACGAACACCTACGCCGCGCCCAGCCTGTCCCACCCCTTCGGCACTGACGAGCTAGGCCGCGACCTGCTGTCCCGCGCCATCTGGTCGGCGCAGACGACGGTCATCGTCTCGATCGCCGTGGTGGCGACCGGCGCCCTGGCCATCGGCGTGACGGCGGGGCTTGTCGCCGGCTACCTGCGCGGCGCCGCCGATGCCGTCATCATGCGCCTGGCCGAGATCTTCGGCTCCGTCCCTACGATCCTCCTGCTGCTGATCATCACCGCGACGCTACGTGACCGCGTGGAGGGGTGGGCGGAGAGCGTGGGCGACTTCACCCACCAGTCGTGGATCGTCAGCTCCGGCGCGCCCAGCTACGTCCTGATCTTCGGCTCGCTTTCGGCGTTCGGGTGGGTCGGCATCGCGCGCATCGTGCGTTCGCAGGTGCTGGCCCTGCGCGAGACGCAGTACGTCATCGCCGCGCGGGCGTCGGGCGCCTCGGGGCCGCGGATCATCTTCTGGCACCTGCTGCCCAACGTGGGCAACCTGCTGATCGTGGCGATAACGCTGTCGCTCGGCTCAGCGGCCGCGGCGGAGGTCGGCCTCACGTTCCTCGGCATCGGCGTGCAGTCACCGCACCCCAGCTTCGGGGCGATGATCGCGGCCGGCGCGCCGCTGACGATCGTCCGCCAGCACACGGTTCTCATCCTGGTGCCGGCGGCGTGCGTTTCGGCGCTGGTGCTGGCCTTCAACCTGCTCGGCGATCAGCTGACCGACGTTTTGTCCCCGCGCCGCCGCTAGGCGCGCCCCGGCCTGACCCAGGCGGCCGCGCCCCCTATAATCACCTTCGACCATGGAAGGCCGCATCGAGCCCGTCGACCAGGAGTATATCCGCCACTACTGGGCGGCCCACTGGGGGCTGCCCGTCGTCAGCATCGACCGCGTGTACCAGCCGGAGGACGTGTCCGGCCTGGTCTGGCGCGACGAGTGGGGGGAGGCGCAGGGCCTGATCACCTGGGCCATCGACGGCGATAGCGCCGAGATCGTCTCCGTTGACGCGTTCCAGCAGGGCCGCCACATCGGCGGGCGGCTCCTCGATGGGGCGGAGGCCGAGCTGCGCCGCCGCAAGGTCCGCCGCGCGACGATCGTGACGACGAACGACAACCTGCGCGCCCTGGCCTTCTACGTGCGGCGCGGCTACCGCATCGTCCGCGTGGCCCTCGACGACATGGACCGCGTGCGCGAGCTGAAGCCGGGCGTCCCGAAGCTGGGCAGCGACAACATCCCCCTGCGCGACATGATCCAACTGGAGAAGGACCTCACGGAAGCCCCCAGCGGCGGCTCCCGCCGCATCCCGGAGAGCGCGCGCCCCGAAACGTTTGCTTAGTTAACCGCAAGGTGTTCGCGCCATGGGGTCGCAGATGACTTGCCCCCGCTCATGGTGAGGCTCACGAACCACGAAGGCTGGTCGTCCGCGCAACGTCCGCTTTCCGCGATTTCCACGCTCGTCCTTCGTTCCGCCGCGGCGGATGAAGATGAGCGAGCCGAATCATCATGCGGTAACCTGCGATCGAGTTGAACAACATCACTTTCCGCCCGCTGATCGCGGACGACATCCCGCAGCTGCACGCCTGGCTGAACAACCCGCGCGTCGCTGAGTGGTACGGGCTGGGGTTGGAGAACATCTCCTTCCCGAAGCTGGAGCAGGTGGAGGCGAACTACCTGCCGCGCGTGCGAGGGGAGAAGCCAACGTTCTGCTACATCATGCTTCTGGACGGGCATGCGTTCGGGTACGTGCAGACGTACCGCATGGGCAGCTACCCGGACTACGCCGACGTGATCAGCGCCGGCCATGACGCCTGGGGCATCGATATCTTCATCGGCGAGGACGAGTACCGCGACCGCGGCCTCGGCACGGCGGCGCTGCGCCTGTTCCTGGAGCGAGAGGTCTTCGGCCACAGGGGCGCCCGCACGGCGATCATCGCCCCAAACCCGAAGAACGCCCGCGCCGTCCGTTCCTACGAGAAGGCAGGCTTCACGCACCTGCGCACAGTCTGGGTGCCCGTGGAGAACGAATACGAGTACGTGATGTCGCTGGCGAAGGACTGACCGCAGCACCGCGCAGGGGCGTGAAGCCCCTAACCCCGCCGACGTGGTTCGTGAGCCTCACCGTGAGCGGATGCCTACTGAATCCGCGTCAATCCGCGGCCGATTCAGGCGTGCCATCGGCGTCGTTGCGCAGGCGGGCAGCGTGCTAACATGGATTACGTGAAAGTCTCAGCCCAAGCACTCCCCGAAAGCCAGGTATTGCTCGAAATCGTAGTTGATCCCGAGCAGATGGAAAAGTCCCTCGACCGTGCCTACAAGAAGCTCGTTCAACGCGTCAACGTGCCGGGCTTCCGCAAGGGCAAGACGCCCCGCAACATGCTGGAGCGTCACCTGGGCCCCGGCCGGCTCCTGGAAGAGGCCATCGACATCGTCATCCCGGAGGCTTACAACCAGGCCATCGAGGATCAGGACATCGACGCCATCGGCCAGCCCAAGATCGAAGTCACCACAACAGAGCCGCTGGCCTTCAAGGCCACGATCCCCGTGCGCCCGACCGTCGACCTCGGCGACTACCGCTCCCTTCGCATCGAGCGCGAGCCCGTGGAAGTCGACGAGAAGGACGTGGAGTCGTCGGTGGAAGAGCTGCAGCGCCGCTACGCCCTGCACGAGCCCGTCGAGCGGCCGGTGCAGGTGGGCGACATCATCCGCGCCGACATCCGCATCGAGGTGGACGGCAAAGAGGTGTACAAGGACGACGACACGGAGCTGCACCTGCACGAAGGGCGCACCGTGCTCCTCCCCGGCTTCACCGAGGGCGTCGCCGGCGCCGTCAAGGGCGAGCCGAAGGACGTCACCGTGACGCTGCCCGACGACGCCGAGAGCTCGCTCGCCGGTAAGACGGCGATCGTCCACGTTGTTGTAAAGGAAGTGAAGGAAGAGCGGCTGCCGGAGCAGAACGACGACTTCGCCCAGGGCGTCGGCGAGGGCTTTCCCTCGCTCGAGGCGCTCAAGGAGCGGCTGCGCAACGACCTGCGGGAGCGGCTGGAGGCCCAGGCGGAAGACAAGTACCGCGACGAAGCCCTCAGGGCGCTCGTCGACGGCGCGAAGCGCATCGAGTTCCCGCCCGTCCTCGTGGAGCGCGAGGTCAACCGCTTCCTGAACGACCAGGCCCGCAGCTCTGGCCTGGAGCTGGACCGCTACCTGGAGCTGCTCAAGAAGACGCCCGAGCAGCTGCAGGAAGAGCTGACGCCTAGCGCGACCGAGCGCGTCAAGCGCTCGCTCACCCTCAGCCAGCTTTCTGACCAGGAGACGATCGAGGTCACGGAAAGCGACATCGACGACGAGATCGAGAAGCTTGTCTCGCAGGCCAGCGGCGGCGACCCGGACCAGGTGGAGCGCTACCGGCGCATCTTCCAGTCCGCGGAGGCCCGCTCATCGCTGGAGCGCTCGCTCCTGACCCGCAAGACGATGGACCGCCTGGTGGAGATCACCAGCGGGGAAGCCGCGGCCCCCGCCGCGACGAAGAAGACCGAACCAAAGAAGGCGGACGCCGCGCCCGAACAGGAGCCGGAGCCCGCCCGCGTATCAGAGAGTCCGCCGCTGGCGGACGTAGTCACTGAAAGCCAGGCTTGAGCCCGGCAAACAGAGGAGGAACACATGAAACTGGACAAGCCTGACATCAGCGCCATCATCCCCTACGTGGTGGAGACGAGCGGCCGCGGTGAGCGCGCCTTCGACATCTTCTCGCTCCTGCTGAAGGAGCGCATCGTCTTCCTGGGCACGCCGATCGACGACCAGATCGCCAACGTCATCATCGCCCAGCTCCTTTACCTGGACCGCGAGGACCCGGAGAAGGATATAAACATGTACATCCATTCCCCAGGTGGTGTCGTCAGCGCCGGTCTGGCAATCTACGACACGATGAACCTGGTGCGCTCTGACGTGGCCACCATCTGCGTGGGCAGTTGCGCCAGCATGGGCACCGTCCTGCTCTGTGCCGGCGCCAAGGGCAAGCGCTACGCCCTGCCCAACAGCACCATCCACATCCACCAGGCCATCATCCGCGGCGTCGGCGGGCAGGCTACGGACGTCGAGATTCACGCCCGCGAGGTGCTGCGCCAGAACCAGCTGATCCGCGAAATCCTGGCCAAGCACACCGGCCAGCCCATCGAGACGATCATCCGCGACACGGACCGCGACTTCTTCATGGACGCCAACGCCGCGAAGGAGTACGGTCTGATCGACGAGATCCTGCAGTCCGGCGCCGTGGGCGCGGAGGCAGGGTCCAATGGGGCAAAGGCGTAAGATAGCAGAGGACAGGCAGGGGGCGAATGCCAGCTAAGGGCAGCGGGAGCGGGAGCAGCAGCGGTAGCCGCGTAAGCTACAACTGCTCCTTCTGCGGCAAGAACCAGGACCAGGTGCGCCGGCTCATCGCCGGCCCTGGCGCCGTCTACATCTGCAACGAGTGCGTCGAGCTTTGCCGGGAGATCATCCACGAGGATTCCGGCAGCCAGGTCAAGCCGAAGACGCCGCTGCAGCGCATCCCTCCGCCCAAGATCATCTACCAGCAGCTGAGCGAGTATGTCGTCGGCCAGGAGCAGGCCAAGAAAGTGCTCTCTGTGGCCGTCTACAACCACTACAAGCGCATCGGCGCCAGGGGAGCGCGGGACGTGGAACTGGAGAAGAGCAACATCATGCTCCTTGGGCCCACCGGTTCGGGCAAGACGCTGCTCGCCCGCACCCTGGCCAAGATCCTCGACGTCCCCTTCACCATCGCCGATGCCACCGCTCTTACGGAGGCCGGCTACGTGGGCGAAGACGTGGAGAACATCCTCCTCCGCCTGATCCAGGCCGCCGACTTCGACGTGGCCAAGGCCGAACGCGGCATCATCTACATCGACGAGATCGACAAGATCGGCCGCAAGACCGGCGACAACCCCTCCATCACCCGCGACGTCTCCGGCGAAGGCGTGCAGCAGGCGCTGCTCAAGATCATCGAAGGTTGCGTGGCCAACGTGCCGCCCCAGGGCGGCCGCAAGCACCCGCACCAGGACTTCATCCAGATCAACACCGCCAACATCCTCTTCGTCTGCGGCGGCGCCTTCCAGGGCCTGGACCAGATCATCGACAGGCGCATCGGCAAGGGCCAGCGCTCACTCGGCTTCAAGCCGACGGGCCCGAAGGTCGACCCCGTGAAGACAACGGACGAGCTGATGACGCACGTCACCCACGATGACCTGCTCACCTATGGCCTCATCCCGGAGTTTGTGGGGCGTATCCCCGTCGTCGTGTCGCTGCAGTCGCTGGACAAGGCGGCGTTGATGCGCATCCTGACGGAGCCCAAGAATGCGCTGGCCCGCCAGTTCGAGCAGTTCTTCGCCATCGACAGCGTGGAGCTCGTGTTCACGGAGGATGCCCTGGAGGCCGTCTCCGAGGAAGCGCTGCGCCACAAGACCGGCGCCCGCGGCCTACGCACCGTCCTGGAAGACTGCCTGCTGGACGTGATGTACGAAATCCCCTCGCGCGCTGACGTCAAGAAGTGCGTGGTCGACGGCGACGCCATCCGCGGCGTCCGCCGCCCGCTGCTGCTGAACCGCACCGGCCAGGCCGTAGACGCCTGGGGCGACGAACCCAAGGGCGAAACAGCGTAGCCGTCAGCTCTCAGCACTCAGCATCAAGATGTAGCTGCACGTCTTCAGACCTGCCTGTAGCGCGCCCGCGCAACTGGCCGATAGGAGCTACGAACGCGTGCTCGCCGCCACCGGGGTCATTTCGTCCCCACCGCCGCGGCGCCGCCAGAACATAATCGCCTTGAAGAACGGATCAAAGTCCCCGTCTTCCCACGACACCAGCACCTGGCTGGCGATGAAGATCGAGCTGTACGTCCCGGAAATGATGCCGATCAGCAGCGCCAGGAGCAGCACGTTGATCGACCCCGCGCCCAGCAAGAGCAGCGCCACGATCGTCAGCACCACCATGCCCGACGTGTTGATCGAGCGGGCCAGCGTCTCCGTGAGGGAGGCGTTAACCACCTCGTCGAAGCGCACGCCGGGGTTCGTCGCCACGTTCTCGCGGATGCGGTCGAAGACCACGATCGTATCGTGCACGCTGAAGCCGATGACGGTGAGCACGCCGGTGATGAACAAGCTATTGATCTCTGTCCCGAACAGGTGACCCAGGATGGCGAACGCTCCGATCACGAAGCCAGCGTCGTGCAGCGCGGCCACGACGGCCGCGATCCCGTACCGATACGACTGCGGGACGTTACGGAACGACCAAGTTATGTAGACAAGTATCGCCGCCGCTGCGAATAAGACGGCGATTATCGCGTCGTACACAATCGAGTTGGAGATGATCTCCGAGACCTGGTTGAAGTTCAGCGTCTTGAAGTCGCCCAGCTTGGCCTTGATGCTGGCCTCCAGCGCATCCCGCTCAGAAGGCGGCGTCGGCCCCAGCGGCGGCCCGGGCGCCACATTCAACTCGTCTGTGCGCACAATGAACGTGCCCTCGGACGTCTTCTGCACGCGCGCCTCGCTGTGTCCAGCGTCACTCAGGGCGCTCTTCAACTGATCCTGCGTGACGGCGTCGTTCGCGAAGTCCCAGGTGAAGGTGGCGCCGCTGCTGAACTCGATTCCTGTCTTGAGGTGCGGCGGCACGATCAGGAAGATCATGCCGGGCACAAGGACGAGCGCAGAAAGCAGGAAGTAGAACCCGCGCCTGCGCACGAAATCGAAGGCGAAGGGGCGTGCCGTCTTCACGGCCGGCCGCAGGTCAGGCGCGAAGAAGTGCGGGTTCCGCGCGAACACCGGCAGGCTGACCAGCGCCCGCAAGAAGGTGCGCGTGACCGTTATCGCGGAGAACAGGCTGATCACAACGCCGATGGCCAGCGTGATCGCGAAGCCCTTGACTAGCGCCGCGTCGAACTGGTCGCCGAACCACCACAGGATGCCGCACGTGATCAGCGTCGAAACGTTGCTGTCGCGGATGGAGGACCAGGCGCGGTCAAAGCCGTGCTCGATGGCCTGAGCCAGGTTGCGGCCGGCGCGCAGCTCTTCCTTGAGACGTTCGAATACGAGGATGTTGGCGTCCACCGCCATGCCCACGGATAAGACGAAGCCCGCGATGCCAGCCAGCGTGATCGTGACGGGGCCGATCACCGGTCCCAGCTTGAAGATCATCATGACGACGCTTATGTAGGTGAACAGCGCCATGGAGGCCAGGATGCCCGGCAGCCGGTAGTAGAGGATCATGAACGCCATCACCGCCATGATGCCGATGATGCCCGCCTGTACGCCCCGCACAAGTGTCGTCGAGCCGAGCGTAGCGTCGACCTCTGTCGCCTGGATGGTGGTCAGGGGCACCGGCAGGGCGCCGGCGCTGATCAGCTTGGCCAGGTTCTTCGCCTCGTCGCGCTGCAGGCCAGTGATGACGGTCTGTCCGTTGGTGATGGCTGTCTGCACTGTGGGCGCGCTGATGAGCTGGTCGTCGAGGAAGATGCCGAGTGGGTAGGTGGGCTGCAGCCTCGTCGTGACCTGGCCAAAGAGCAGGCTGCCCTCCCCGTCAAACCCCAGCTCGACGACGTCGCCCTGGGTGGAGTTGACGTTATAGACGGAGCTCGTGACGTTGGCGCCGGTCAACTGGCGGGTCGCGCCTCCGCTGACCTGGCCCGTGGCCGCCTTCCAGATCAGGGATCCGGTCTTGTTGGCTGTCCCGACGCAGGTCAGGGTGGGGTTCCCCTGGGCGTCCGTGGCGCGCTGGAGCGCTGTGACAGGGATCAGGAACTTGGTGCCGTCGTCCGCCAGGCAGTTCACGTTGCCGGACGCCGTATCGATGTCGGGCTCCCGGAAGTTCAGGAGCGCCGTGCGGCCGATCAGGTCGCGCGCCTGCTCCGGGGGTACGCCGGGGATCTGCACGGCGATGCGGTTGCGGCCCTCCCGCGTGACTTCCGTCTCGGAGACACCGAAGGCGTTGACGCGGTTCTCCAGCAGCTTTTGTACGGAGTCCATCGCCTCGTCGGGGTCGCGGTCGGGCGGGAGGGCGGCCAGGTTGGCCTCTGTCAGCAGGTAGGTGCCGCCCTTCAGGTCCAGGCCCAGGCGCATCGCGTTGTTGCCGACGTCGATGATGGGGCCCTTCGGGTAGTCGATGAAATCGGGCCCGTACATCTTGGGGTAGCCGGGCCAGATGACCAGCACGGAGAACACGGTGAGGATGCCGATGGCGATCAGCAGGGGCCAGGTGGTTGGATGCCGCATCAGGAATGTCCTCGCGCGTGGATGCTGGGTTGCTGCTCCGCCGCCTCCAGGGGAACGTCTTCGGCGTCCGCGGCGGCTTCTGGCGGCACGATCCGCTGGACGATGGCGCTGGCCACCGCCCTCACTTCGAAGCCGCCCAGGTCAAGCACGAGCTCCGTCGGCCCGCGGCTCTCCGGCACCCGCACCTCCTTGATCCGGGCGATGAACCCGGCCTGCGTCAGCACCTCGTCGCCCACACGCAGGCTCTGCAGCTCGTTCCGCTGCTTCTTCTGGTGCTGCTGGACGGGGCGCAGGAACGCGAAATAGAACAGCAGGGCGATGATGGCCGGATAGGCCAGCGCTATGACCCAGATGCTTCCCATGACCAGCTAAGGTTACCGGATTTGCCCCTTACGCGCACAACGTGGGAAACCGTGCATTTTGGGGCGTCTATTACATATCCGGCGCGAACTGGCCGCTCTCGCTCAGCGTATCTATCGAACCTGCGCCCAGGTCCACCAGGAACTGCCAGTTGTGCTGTCCCCTGGCGCTGGCGCACTCCGGGTAGCCGGGCGCCTGCGCGCTGAAGTCGTCGCAGAACCAGGTCTCCCGGAAGCTGACGATCCAGGAGCTACCCTGCGCCTCCACGTTCCACAGGCACCTTCCCGGCACGTCAGACAGGGTGGGCTGGGGCGAAGCCGGCTGGTGGCCGATGCTGATCACGCAATCGAACTCCTGCCCGATCTCCGGCGGGTTATTGGGGTCGTCACCAAGGTGGGCCATCGCCGCCTGCAGCGCCTTCACTTCGTCGCCGCCGCCGGAACCGCCGCCGCACGCCGCCATCAGCGCCAGCGCTACCGTCCCAAGTATCAACCCACGCAACACGAGCATGTGAGCTATTGTGGGCCAGCCGCGCGCTGTTCTGCCAGCCGTTTGCGAGCCAGCTCAAGCGCCTGCTCCTTCGTCCCGACCTCACCCGCTGCCTGCGCCTCCCGCACAGCCTCCAGCAACTCGCCGACGAGCGGGCCCGGCTCGATGGCCAGTGCTGCCATCAGTTCGTCGCCGTCAACCAGGCGCGGCGGCGAGACGATCTGCTCCTCGCCGAAGCGCAGCCGCAGCACATAGCTTGTGAGCGCCACGTGCGCGCGAAAGCCGTCCCAGTTGATGCGCGGCCCCACGGAGCCCAGGTGGTCCGCCATCGAAAGGAACAGCGTCTCGATGCCGGCCTCCCCGGTGTCGCGGAAGAAGCGGTAAATGGCGCGCCTGGAGGGCGGGCCCTGCTGGCCCAGCTGCACAGGCCGCAGGTGCGCGTCGATCATCAGAGAGACGGCCTGCACCTCCCGCCCGGAGAAGCGCAGCCTTCGCATCAGGCCCGCCGCCATCTCCGCGCCTTCTTCGCTGTGGCCGAAGAAGCGCATGCGCCCGTTCGCCTCGAACGACTTCGTCTGCGGCTTAGCGATGTCGTGCAACAGGCCGCAGAGCTTCAGCAGGGCGCGGCGGGATGTCCCCGGCGCGATCTCGTCGTCGAAGTACTCGCGCAGGCCGCCGCACCACTCAAGCTGCGGCCAGAGCGCTTCCCACAACTCGCCTGCGGGCGAGGAGGCTGGCCGCTCCACCGCCATCAGCCAGTCCAGCGCTTCCACGGTGGCAAAGCTGTGCCCAAGCACGTCGAAGTGGTGCTCCTTGGGTTGTTCCACTCCGCGCGTGGCTTCCATTTCCGGGAACACGTGCGAAAAGAGGCCAAGGCTGTCCAGCAGCCGGAAGCCATCGCCCGCCCGGCCCGTGGAGCAGATGCGCACGATCTCGTCCCGCTGGCGCTCCGGCGCCGCCGAGACGATCGTTGGCGCGGCGCTGCGGATCGCCTCCGCGGTGGCCGGCTCGATGGCGAACGCCAGCTCCGTGGCGATGCGCGGCCCCCGCAGCAGGCGCAGCGGGTCGTCCGCGAATGATCGCGGCCCGGCCATCCGCACGATGCCGGCGCGCAGGTCCGCCAGCCCGTCCGTGGGATCGATGAGGGCGACGTCTCCCTCCACCAGGCCGGCCAGCGGCGCGGCCAGCGCATCGATCGTGAAGTCGCGCAGGCGGAGGTCAGCCATGATGTCGTCCGCGCGCAGCGGCATCAGGTCGATGTAGACGTGCCGCCCGGGGACCACGATCCGCGCCTGGCCACGCTCCTCGCGCAGGGGGAAGAAGTGCCCTCCCACGACCGCCGCGAGGTCCGGCCCGAACGCCAGAGGATCGCCCGCCACAGCGACGTCGATGTCGTGCGCCGCGCGGCCCATGATCGTGTCACGCAGGTAGCCGCCGGTCGCCCACGCGGCCACCCCACGCTCGCGCAGGAAAGAGTCGAGCGCGCGGATCAAGGCGGAATGTTCGCCTGGGTCAATACGCAAGCCGGGGGACACGGCGCCCCGCGCGCTAGCTGCGCGCGCGTTCGCGGCGGCGGCTGGACTCGTCGATCTTCTCGAGGACGTCGAGGCTCGGCAGGTGGTCGATGTAGAGGATACCGTTAACGTGGTCGATCTCGTGCTCCAGGGCCTGGGCCAGGAGGTTGTCGCGGGCCTTGATGCGCACTTCCTTGCCCTCCGGGTTGAGCGCCTTCGCCACCACCAGCGAGTGCCGCACGATGTCCGCCCGGTAGCCGGGCACCGAGAGGCAGCCTTCCTCCAGCGTGCGTTCGCCGGAGACCTTGACGATCTCCGGGTTGATCAGCGCGAACGGCTCCTCCTCCGGCAAGCCGATCACCACCAGCCGCAAGGAGACTCCGATCTGCGGCGCGGCCAGGCCGACGCCGTTGGCCGCGTACATGCTCTCGATCATGTCATCGATCAGCCGGCGGATGGACGCGTCGATCTTCGGCACTCGCTTGGCCTTCTCACGGAGCACCGGCTCCGGTAGATAGCGAATGGGCAGGACAGCCATAGGAGATCATTCTAGCGCACGGGCGAGGATCGCCGGGCAAACGAAAGGGCCGGGCATGCGCAACCCGGCCCTTTCGTGGGCACAGGAGAGGGTCTAGAAGATGGTCCCGGTGCCGCTGTCAGACGGCTCCGGTGTGTCGCCAGGGGCGTTTCCGTTGGCGTCGGGCCCGCCAAACCAGCGGCCGGGGCCGCCGAAGCGGAAGCCTGGGTGGTCGCCGGGAACGTGGTTCACGATGTCGTCGATGTTGTTGCTCAGGCCATCGTAGATGCGGTCGGCCTGGGTCTGCGTGATGTCCCCGTTGGAGACTTTCGTGTCCAGGTCGCTCTTGACCTCGGCCAGAAGCTTCGCCTTGAAGTCGTCCGTGCTCATCCCGTTGTCGTTGGCGATCTCGGCCAGCGTCTTGCCGTCCTTCAGGCCGTCAGTGATCACAGACTCGTCCACACCGAGCACGCTCGCCGACTCTTCGATCAAGCCATACTTCAGGCGCATCTCCACGTGCTTGCGGATGCCCGGGAACGGGAAGAGGTTGTTGTCGTCGTCGATGTTTGCCTTCAGCTTGTCGGCCTCGCTCTGGGTGAGCTTGCCGTCCGCCACCGCCTGGTCGATCAGGGCGACGTCGGTATTGGTGAGCGCGGTGTTGAGGTCGTCCACGGAGATGCCGAGCTGGCTGGCCAGCTCCTCCTTGTAGCGCTCGGCCAGGTTGGCCGGGCTGTCCTTGACGGTTGGCTCCGGCGTTGGGGAAGCGGTCTGCGCCGCGGCCACAGCGACGGCCATGATCGCCGCGCCGATCGCCAGCAGCATCCCTCCTCCGAGTAGTGTTCGTTTCATCTGGTTGCCTCCTTGTGCGGGGCATCTGTTCGCTTGTTCGTCACACTCATGGTTGCGCAGGGGAGTGAAGCGGGAATGAGATGCGCATTAAGGTTCCTTAATGTGGCCAATCCGAACGTGATT
>DATKKM010000041.1:0-5791 GCA_035542855.1 Dehalococcoidia bacterium | reverse complement strand
TGGTGCTGCTCTGACAGAGTGGCAAGTGGCAAGTAGCCCTGGCACATCGCCAACTTCTTGCTACTTGTTCCTTGCTCCTGGCTACTCTGGTAAGATATGCACACGTCTGAAACCGCCCCCAACGACGCCAACACGGACGGAAACAACAGAACAGGGCCTCGCGCCCTGTTCGTTCGTCGTCTGAGGGGCGAAAAATTCGCGGAGGTTGAATGGGCTCTATCGTCAAGAAGCGGCGCAAGAAGATCAGCAAGCACAAGCACCGCAAGATGCTGAAGAAGACCCGCTGGCAGCGGCGGCACGGCTAATCACAGCCCGCCACGGCTAACGGGAGCGCCGCACAGACGGAGCCCCGGCGGATGACTACAACAGCTAGCGAACTGCAGACCAAGGGCCAGGCCGCCCGCAGAGCGGCCCGCGCCCTGGCGCGCACTTCCACAGCCGTCAAGAACGCCGCGCTCATCGCCATCGCCGATGCTCTCGTCGCGCGGACGAAGGACATCGTCGCCGCCAACGAGATCGACGTCGCGGCCGCGCAGGACGCGGGCCTCACCCCCGCCGTCATCGACCGCCTGACGCTCAACGCCGAACGCATCGCCGCCATCGCCGCCGACTGCCGCAACGTCGCCATCCTCCCCGACCCCGTCGGCGAGATGATCGATATGCGCACGCTGCCCAACGGCATGCAGGTCGGCCGCCGCCGCGTCCCGCTCGGCGTCATCGCGGCCATCTACGAGAGCCGCCCCAACGTCACCGTCGACATCGCCTCGCTCTGCCTGAAGTCCGGCAACGGCTGCATCCTGCGCGGCGGCAAGGAGACGATCAACTCCAACAAGATGATCGCCGCCGTCGTGCGCGAGGCCATCGCCGGAGCAGGCGCCCCCGCCGACGCCGTCCAGTTGATCGAGAACACGGACCGCGAGCTGATCGGCGAGCTGCTGAAGATGAACGACGTGATCGATCTCGTCGTGCCGCGCGGCGGCGCCGAACTGATCCGCTTCGTCGCCGCCAACGCCACCATGCCCGTCCTCACCGGCGGCATCGGCGTCTGCCACACGTACGTGGACAGCGACGCCGACCTGGACAAGGCTGTCCGCATCGCCCTCAACGCCAAGACGCGCAAATACAGCATCTGCAACGCCCTGGACACGCTCGTCGTGCACGCGGCCGTCGCCCCCGCTTTCCTCCCGCTCATCGCCAGGGAATGGACAGAGGCCGGCGTGGAGATGCACTGCGACGAGCAGGCGCTGGACATCCTGCGCCGCGCCGAAGTGCCGGGCGCGAAGCTCATCCCGGCCCTCCCCGAAGACTGGGACCGCGAGTGGCTGAGCCTGGCCGCCGGCGTGCGCGTCGTCGCTTCACTGGATGAGGCGCTGGAGTTCGTCTACCAGCACAGCACCGGCCACTCCGACGCCATCGTCACCGAGGACTACTCCGCCGCCATGCGCTTCCTGGACGAAGTGGACACCGCCGTCGTCTACGTCAACGCCAGCACCCAGTTCACCGACGGCGCTCAGTTCGGCCTCGGCGCCGAGATCATCGACTCCACCCAGAAGACGATCGCCCGCGGCCCCGTCGGCCTGCGCGAAATCACGACGTACAAGTGGATCGTTTTCGGCAACGGCCACACACGGCCCAAGTAGCACCCATCTCACCTCCAAAGGAGGCCCCGTCATGCCCGGCTTTCAGTTCGACCGCGAGTCACGCACGCCCAGCTCCGAGGCCTACATCATCGAGCTCGATGACGAAGAGGTCGGCCGCGTCGACCTCCACTACACGACCTCGGTCACCTACGGCACGCTCGCCGTGGTCGAGAGCCTGACCGAGGAAGAGATCCGCTCCCTGATCAGTGAGATCGACGAGCGCCTGGTGCTGACCAACGACCCCTTCCGCGAAGACTTCATGGTCACCGTCTGGACGGGCCGCGAGTACGCCAACTACTCGGACGAGGACTTCGAGGAAGAGCTGGAAGGCGAAGACGGCAACGGCTTCCACGAATAAACGCCGAGCCGCCCGCCGCTAGGGGCGCAGCGCCGTGTCCTGCAGAGCTATCTCCGCCAGGCTCGTAGCCGCCAGCGACTCACGCAGCGCCCGGCCGGCCGCCACCCAGGCGTGGTGCACCGGACAAGCATTGTCCCACTGGCAAGGGCCTCCCCGCAGCGTGCAGCGGCTCGTCTCCAGCCGGCCTTCGGCGGCCTCCACCACTTGCAGCAGCGTTATCTCCCTCGGCGCACGCGATAGCCGGTAGCCACCCTCGCGCCCGGCCTTCGCCTCGGCCAGCCCGGCGCGCGCCAGCATGCCGAGTATCTGCGGAGTGTAGCGCAGCGGCAACGCCATGTCGTCTGACACCTCGCGCATCTTCCGGTAGCCATTGCCGTAGACGCGGGCCAGGGAGATAGCCGCACGCACCGCGTAGTCACCCGTCTTGGAGAGCCTCAAATCCATGCCTCAAATATAGGTATTGTGCATCTTGACAGTCAACGTATAGCTTGTCACTATACGTGTAGAAGCAGAGCATAAGCCAATGGCAGGAGGTGCACAGTGAAGACGCTGTTGCGAAACAAGAAGCGGCTCGTGTTTATCCCCATCGCCGCTCTCTTAGCCCTCTCCCCCCTGCTCAGCGCCTGCATGAAGTCCTCGGCGGCCGTCGACACCCCAACCCCGGCCGCGGGCGGCGGCAACAACGTCGAGGTCACCCTCAAGACCGCGTCAGACAGCAACGGCCTCGCCTTCATCGGCGTCGGCGGGAGCATCGACGGCGTGCGCAACCCTGACCTGACCGTCGGCGCAGGCGATAACGTCAAGGTGACGCTGATCGACGGCGACGGTTCGGAGCACACGATCTCTTTCCCGGACTTCAACGCTACCTCGTCCAGCGTCCTCAAGAAGGACGACCACACGTCCGTCAACTTCACGGCCAGTAAGACCGGCGCGTTCGAATACTTCTGCACGCTGCCCGGCCACAAGCAGGCCGGCATGCTCGGCCACATCACCGTGGGCGAAGCCGGAGCGCAGCCCGCCACGGCTGACGACATCGCTCACCTGCCGGACGACATCCCGGCGCCCATCGGCGACCGCGCACCGCAGAACGTCCGTGTCGACATGAACATCGTCGAGAAGGAAGGCCAGCTCGACGACGGCACCACCTACACGTACTGGACGTTCAACGGCACGGTCCCCGGCCCCTTCGTCCGCGTCCGCGAAGGCGACACGGTGGAGCTGCACCTGAAGAACCCGGCTGACGCCAAGATGACCCACTCCATCGACCTGCACGCGGTCAACGGCCCCGGCGGCGGCGCGACGGTGATGCAGGTGGCGCCCGGCGAGGAGAAGCAGTTCACCTTCAAGGCGCTGAACCCCGGCCTCTACGTCTACCACTGCGCGACGCCCTCCGTGGCACACCACATCGCGCAGGGGATGTACGGCATGATCCTCGTTGAGCCGGCCGGCGGCCTGCCCCCCGTGGACCACGAGTACTACGTGATGCAAGGCGACATGTACACCACGCGTCCGTTCGGCACCAAGGGACACCAGGACCCGGACGAGCACGCCATGATGGCTGAGCAGGCCACTTACATCGTCTTCAACGGCGAAGTCGGCTCGCTCACGACAAAGCACCCGCTCACGGCCAACGTCGGCGAGACGGTGCGCATCTTCTTCGGCGACGGCGGGCCGAACTACACCTCGTCCTTCCACGTGATCGGCGAGATCTTCGACAAGGTCTACGCGGAAGCGTCGGTCACTTCGCCGCCGCTGACCAACGTGCAGACGACCACCGTTGCCCCCGGCGGCGCGACGATGGTCGAGTTCACGGTGCAGGTCCCCGGCCGCTACCTGCTGGTCGACCACGCGCTCTCCCGCATCGAAGAAGGCGCGCTGGGCTTCCTGGTTGTCTCCGGCGATGCCAACCCGGACATCTACGACTTCCCGCCGACGCCGGCAGCGGAAACGCCGGCCCCCGGCCACTAGAGCAAGCGATATGACGGGCCGCCTCGAGAGGAGATCGAGAGATGGATAACGAAAGCGAACGGAACACTCCTCCCGAGGCGGCCTGCGCCCTGCCTCCGCGCAAGCACAGCCGGGCAGGTGGCGGCCGCGCCAGCATTGGAGACATTGGCATCGGCGTCACCTGCGGCCTGGCCGCCGTAGGCATCGCCGCCGGGGCCTGGATCGGCGCGCTGGGCAGCCCCGGAAATGCCGCCGGTACGGCCGCCGGCTCCGGTCAATCGTCATGGCCCGGCGATCCCGCCGGCGGCAGGACGATCACGGTCAACGTGACCACGTTCGGCAGCCTGCGCAGCGTCATCGGCGGGTATGCCACCCGCGTGACGATGCCGGAAGGCAGCACCGTGGGCGCCCTCTCCGATCGCCTGGCCGACATCTACCCCGCCCTCGCGCCGTCCGCCATGCTCGCCATCGACGACTCATACGAGATGCTGCCGCTGGACAAGGTGCTCAGTGACGGCCAGTCCGTCGAGCTGATCGGCTCAATGGCGGGCGGCTAATGGGCCGAACGGCCCGTGTCATCAGTCCGGTTTGCCCTCCAGGCGGGGGTTGCGCCGCGCTACAATTTGAGTGTGGGAACCCTTCCTGGCGTTGAACGTCGTCATGTCCGCCCGGCCGAACTAGCCTGGGAGATCGCGGTGGCCCTAGCTTTTGCCCTGGCCGCCATCGCGGTGTTTGTCGCCCTCTGGTCGCCGGGCGCCGGCCACTCGTCGGCGCCGCAGCCGGTGTTCGTCGGAACCTGGAGCGGCAGCGAGGTTGCCGGCCCGGACATGATCTCGGTACGCGTGACGGCAGCGGCCAGCATGCGCAACATCATCCACGGCTCCGAGACGACGGTGCAGGTGCCGAAGGGCGCTACCGTCGCCCAGCTCTCCAACCGCCTCGTCGACCGCTACCCCATCCTGGCCAACCCCTACGCTATGGTCTCGATCGCCGGGGCCATGCTGCCGCTCAGCTACCCCCTGAGCGACGGCCAGACGGTGGAGCTGATGCCGCCGCATGTCCAGCTCACCGCCGGCAGCGACGGCGGCCTGGTGCCAATCGCGACTTCGCAGCCCTAGCTGCGGCGCAGTGTCCAGCTAGCCGACAAACTCCGGCACCTTGACCGGCCACTTGTCGTTCCACGGCCGCGCCTGCTCGTACGCGTAGCTCGCCTGCAGCACCAGGTCGTCCCGGTGCCGCGGCCCGACGATCTGCAGCCCTACCGGCAGTCCGTTGTCGCTGAAGCCGGCCCGCACTGACGCCGCCGGGTGGCCCGAAAGGTTGAACGGATACGTGTACGCCACCACGTGCAGCGGGTTCTCCACCTTCTGCCCATCGATGAACTGCGGCCAGCCGCCGCGCGCGTCGATCGCCTCCACGGGCAGCGTCGGCGTCAGCAGCAGGTCGTACTTCTCGAAGAAGTGCCAGAGCTGCTGCACCAGCTTCGCGCGCCGCCGCTGGGCGCGGCCGTAGCGGTCCCAGCCGGTCTCCGCGGCCAGCTCCGTGCCCGCCAGGAACGACCGCCCGAACTCGTCGCGGTGGTCCTCGATCATGTCGTAGATGAAGGCGTACGTCTCGCAGCCGCCGATGCGCGACCAGATCTGGCCGGTGTCGTCGATCGGCGCCTCGACGAGGTCGATGCTGTGCCCCATCTCCTCGAACGCCTTCGCCGCCTTCTCTGCCTCGCGCAGCACGTCGCGCTCGATCTTCGCGTAGCCCAGCGTCGGGCTCCAGGCGATGCGCAGCTTCTTCGGCAACTGCTCCAGTACGTCGCTGTACTTGTAGCCCGGATGCGGCAGCGACGTCG
>DATKKM010000040.1:0-26375 GCA_035542855.1 Dehalococcoidia bacterium | reverse complement strand
TTGCGCACCTGGCCGGCGATGGCGCGGAGCAGCGTGTTGCGCTGGCGTGCGCCGGGCAGGCTGTTGGGCCCGAACCGCAGCAGGCGCTCCCGCGCCTCTTCCGGCGAAAGGCCCCTGCCGGCAAGCACGCCCAGGCTATGCAGCACCGCATCGCCGGGGACCGCGTGGGCCCGCGAAGCGCCGGGATCCAGCTGAGTCGAATCTATCGTCGTCATGCGGCTGTGGCCGGCCGCCAGCGCGGGCCGGGCTATCCGTGATCTATGGTAGGCCCGCAGCCGGGCCGTCCGGCAATGCCGGGCCGCAGGTGGCTGGCGGGACTGACGGCCCTGAAAGAGGGGCCAAACGGCACCCGATTGTTAACATAGAGGGGGTATAATGATAGTGGAGGCATGGTCCGATGGGTTGAGGCTCCGATGACCTCTGAAAAACGAGGCGAGCATCCCCAGGAGGCGGTGGTAACTCCGATAGGACAGTGCCTCACCGCGGCGACGATTGGATCGCCGCGGATTTTTTTGTTTTACGGGCCGCGAATGGAGGGCCCGGTGGGATTCGAACCCACAACTCCTGGATTAAAAGTCCAGAGCTCTACCGTTGAGCTACGGGCCCTCGTACACCATCGTATGCGCCCCTCCAAAGGCCCCGCAACCGAGGCCCTCAGCCGCGCCCGGCAGGAAGGCTCTTGTTACGAACTTTTACGCCCCGTTAATCGCTGTTAACCGCCTGTTAAACCGCCAACCACGAGCGGAACCTACCCTGAAGGCGAAACAGAGATCGAAAGAGGAGGGAATCCTATGCACTTCACCCGCAACCGGCTCATCGTACTGGCGAGCCTGTTTGCACTGGTTCTCGCCGCAGGGATATTCGTTGCCTGCGGAGGCGACAGCGGTGGCACGACGACAGCTACGCCGACGGCCGCGGCCACCACGCCCGCAGGCGGCAGCCCTACGGTCACGGCCAGCGGCGGCGCGGTCGAGGCGTGCCCGCCCAGCGGCGCGGCGACGGCGCTCACCGGCGCCGGCGCCACCTTCCCGGCGCCCCTGTACGAGGACTGGTTCGCCCGCTACAAGGACCTGTGTGGCGTGGAAGTCAACTACCAGGCCATCGGCTCAGGCGGCGGCATCACACAGATCACCGCCAAGACCGTTGACTTCGGCGCGTCTGACGGCATCATGAACGCCGACCAGAAGGCCGCGGCCGACCCGATCCACCACATCCCGATGACCAGCGACGCCGTCGCCGTTGTCTACAACCTGGAGGGGATCGACAGCGGCGCGATCACCCTTGACAGCACCACGCTCGCGAATATCTTCCTCGGAACCATTACGAAGTGGAACGACCCGGCGATCGCCGCGCTGAACAGCGGCGTAACCCTGCCGAGCGAGGACATCGCGGTGGTGCACCGGTCCGATGGCAGCGGCACCACGTTCATCTTCACCAACTACCTGTCCAAGGTGAGCTCGGACTGGCAGAGCCAGGTCGGCAACGCCACGTCCGTGCAGTGGCCGACTGGCACTGGCGCCGAGGGCAACGCCGGCGTGGCCGGTCAAGTGCAGCAACTGCCGAACTCGATCGGTTACGTGAGCCTGGCCTACGCCGTGCAGAACAACATCGATTTCGCCAAGATGAAGAACAAGTCTGGCAACGCCATCGAGCCCAGCATCGACTCCGCGCGCGCCGCTCAGAAGGGCATTACGCTCCCTGACAACATGGAAGTCATGCTGACCGATTCGTCTGACGCGGATGCTTACCCGATCACCGGCTTTACGTGGCTCCTGGTCTACGTGGAGCAGTCCGACAAGGCGAAGGCGGAGACTCTGGCTCACATGATCCACTGGATGCTGACAGACGCCCAGCAGTACGCGGAAGGGGACAGCTACGTCCCGCTATCAGACACTGCAGTGGAGAAGGCCATGGCGGAACTGGCTGACACCACCTTCCAGGGGACGCCTATCCTCGAACTAAAGTAGGTTATCCACGTATCAACGGGGCCGGGCCGGACAGACGGCCCGGCCCCACAGCTATTCTTACGACAAGGATTGCACGGAGATGGCTTCGAGCACTAAACGGGTCGAATTCGTGATTCTGAAGCGCCGGCTCAACATCGGCGATGGCCTCTTCTTCTTGATCGTGGTGGCGGGCGCCGCCTCCATCATCCTGACGATGGCGGCCCTCATCGCCGTGCTCACGAACGAGGGGTGGAGGTCGCTGACGGAGTTCAAGTTCGGCTTCCTCACGGGCACGGAGTGGAACCCCGTAACCAAAGAGTTCGGGGCGCTCCCGGCGATTTACGGCACCGTGGTCAGCTCGCTCATCGGGCTGGCCATCGCGGTGCCCGTGAGCGTGGGCGTGGCGATCTTCCTGGCCGAGGTAGCGCCCGGCCCGGTCCGCGTGCCGGTATCGTTCTTCGTGGAGATGCTCGCCGCACTGCCCAGCGTGGTCTTTGGTCTCTGGGGCCTGTACATCATGGCGCCGTGGGTCCGTGACCTGGAGAAGGGCGTGCTCAAGCCGTGGTTTGGCTGGACACCGATCTTTGACGGGCCGGCCATTGGCTTCGGGATGCTGGCCTCCGGCATCATCCTGGCGATCATGATCCTGCCGATCATCACGGCGATCTCGCGCGATGTGCTGCTGGCGGTACCACAGAGCCAGCGGGAGGCGGCCGTCGCCCTCGGCGCTACGAAGGCGGAAACGATCTGGTCGGTCGTGCTGCCGTACGCCCGGCCGGGAATCACGGGCGCTGTCATCCTGGGCCTCGGACGCGCCGTGGGCGAGACGATCGCAGTGACCATGCTGATCGGCAACACGTACAAGATCAACGCCTCAATACTCCAACCGGCGACCACGCTGGCCAGCGCAATCGCCGCCGAATTCAGGGAGGCTGCTGACCCGCTCTATCGCTCGGCCTTGATCGAAATGGGGCTTGTGCTCCTCGTCGTGGCGCTGGCCATCAACGTCATCGCGCGGCTGCTGGTGTGGCGGATCTCCACGCGTGCGGGAGGTGAGGTGCGGCTATGAGGTACAGACTCCGCCGCGTCATCAACATGGCGATGCTATCCAGCGTGACCGCCTGCTCCATCCTGGCTGTCGGGCTCATGTTCCTGATCGTGGGGTACATTGGCATAAAGGGCGCCGGCTACGTGGTGAAGCCAAGCTTCTATCTGCACGAGCCGGTCCCCATCGGCCAAACTGGCGGCGGGATTTCCCATGCTATTGTTGGCACCGCGATCCTCACCACCATCTCCGCGGTCATCGCCCTGCCACTGGGCATCGCCGCGGGCGTGTACCTCTCGGAGTATGCGGGGCGGGACCGGCTGGTGCTGCGCTTCATTGCGGACACGCTGACCGGCGTTCCGTCTATCGTTGTCGGGCTCTTCGTGTACGCCTTCCTGGTCATTCACACAGGGTTCTCCGCGCTGTCCGGCGGAGTGGCGCTGGCGGTGATCATGTTACCCATCGTGACGCGCACCACAGAGGAGGCGCTGTACCTCGTCCCGCGTGATCAGCGGGAGGCGGCCCTTGCGTTGGGAAGCCCAAAGTGGCGAGTGGTGGCCGGCGTGGTCATTCCCGGCGCCTCGCCCACGATTGTCACGGGGTGCCTGCTGGCGACCGCACGAGCGGCCGGCGAGACCGCACCGCTGATCTTCACGGCCTTTGGCAACAACTTCAAGTCGACCGATATCAACGGACCTGTAGCGGCGATTCCACTCGTCATCTTCAAGTACGCGCAGGGCCCCTACAAAGACCAGCACGATCAGGCGTGGGCCGCAGCATTCGTCCTTGTCATGCTCATGCTGGTGCTTAGCGCGCTGACCCGCTTTGCCGTCAGCCGGAGACTGAAGTGATGCGAATTGCCAGGACGCACGGGACGAAGCTTGGAAAGAGCGATGCGTGATGCGACAATCAGACGTGACGGTCAGCGCATCGGAGACGGACGCATCCTCCGAAATCACCGCTGAGCGGATCCGTAAGAGCATGACGAGCGAGCAGACTCAGCAGGAAGTGATCACGGCCGAGAGCGAGCGCGCCTTCGAGCCGCGCCTCCAGGCCATCCGCACGCCCTCCGAAGAGGTTGTCTTCCGCCTGCAGGACCTGGGCGTGATGTACGGGTCCAAGCTGGCGATCAGCGGCGTCACCATAGACGTGCCGCTGAAGCGCGTAACGGCGCTCATTGGCCCGTCCGGCTGCGGGAAAAGCACGCTCCTGCGCTGCCTGAACCGCATGAACGACCTGATCCCAGGGGCGCGCGTCAACGGGCGCGTCGAGTACCACGGCACGAACATCTACGACAAGGGCGTCGACGCCGTCGAAGTGCGCCGCCGCATCGGCATGGTGTTCCAGCGCCCCAACCCGTTCCCCAAATCGATCTTCGACAACGTGGCCTTCGGGGCGCGCATTAACGGCATCGGCGGCAACATGCATGACCTGGTGGAGCGCTCCCTGCGCCAGGCGGCGCTCTGGGACGAGGTCAAGAACGACCTCAAGAAGTCCGCGCTGGCCCTCTCCGGCGGCCAGCAGCAGAGGCTCTGCATCGCCCGCGCGCTTGCCGTGGCTCCGGACGTGATCCTGATGGACGAGCCATGCTCTGCCCTGGACCCGATCGCCACCCTCAAGATCGAGGACCTGATCCGGGAACTGGCGCAGGACTTCACCATCGTCATCGACACGCACAACATGCAGCAGGCGGCCCGCGTCTCTGACTACACGGCGTTCATGCTGGCCGCGGAGCACGGGGTCAACGGTAAGCTCATCGAGTACGGGCCAACCACGGAGCTCTTCACGAATCCGCGCGACAAGAGGACAGAGGACTACATCACGGGCCGGTTCGGCTAGGCCCCGGAGTATGATCTACCAATGACACGCGCTCTCTTTGAACGGCAACTGGCTGAGGTTCAGGAAGACATGCTGGTCATGGCCTCCATGGTGGAGAACGCCGTCAACCAGAGCATCGAAGCCCTCCGCCTGCGCGACGTCGCCCTCGCCCGCCGCATCATCGAGAACGACGTCGAGATCAACAAGCGCCGCTACGAATGCGAGGACAAGTGCATCGAGCTGATCTCACTGCAGGCGCCCCTGGCCAGCGACCTGCGCACGCTGATCTCCGTCCTGCACATCACCGTGGACCTGGAGCGCATGGGCGACCACGCGGAGGGCATCGCCCGCATCGCGCTGATGCTCTCAGACGAGCCGCCGATCCGGCCGCTGGTGGACATCCCGCGCATGGCGGAGATGGCGATCGAGATGCTGCACGGGTCCGTGGAGGCTTACAAGGCGCGCGACACGAAGCGCGCACGCGAGATCATCCAGATGGACGACCGCGTGGATGAGCTATACGAGCAGGTCTACCACGAGCTAATCATGAACATGGTGGGCGACCCCACCACCATCCAGCGCTGCACCTACCTCATTTGGGTGGCGCACAACCTGGAACGCATCGCCGACAGGGCCACGAACATCTGCGAGCGCGTGGTCTACCTGGTCGAGGGGCATATCCAGGACCTGAACGTCTCGAAGTACTAGGCGAAGTGCGGCTGGCCGGGCACGGCGGACGCCTGCCCCAGGCGCTGCTGCAGCTTGCGGAGCCCTCGCGTTAGCGTGGCCGATACGGTCTCTGGCCGGATGCCCAGCAAGCGCCCGATCTGCGGGCCGGCGAGCTTGCCATCGAAGACTAGAGAGAGGACGTCGCGTTCGCGGGGGCTGAGGCCGTCGTTGTGGCGGCGCAGGCGGTATTCCCCGCTGGCGCAGAGCCGGCGGGCCCCGCCGAAGAGGACCAGCTCGAACTCGCTCTCGCGCAGGTCGGGCATGGCGAACACCTCCGTAAAGGCGGCGACGGCCACATCGCGTGCGGCTTCATCGTCTCCGGTCGCTCCGCAGGCATATGCGAACAGCCTGGCGAAGTAATCGGCGAATCGCTCCTTCTTCAGGCCGTCTCGCGAGCCGATCTGGGGCGCGGTGGGTCCGCTTGAACGTAGGCTTCGCATGAGTCGCTTCCTTTTCCCCCCCTGCCCGGCCAAGGTACCAGAGCACCGCTTTCCCGTGACACCATTCCGGTTCAGGAGGCGTTCAGGGGCGGTTCAGATTCGGTTGAGGAGGACCAGTGCCCGTAGAAAGTCGAAGGCCCGGCGGTTGCCCGCCGGGCCCATTCCCGTCGTGGGTGAGCTGCCCGCTACTCTTTCTCGATGAGCACGGTCAGCGGGTCGTCCTGGCGGGTGCGGCCACGGCGCTCCAGCATGTAGCCGAAGCCGCGGACGCAGAGGATGTACGGGTTGCTGCTGCGGGAGTCGTTCAGCTTGCGGCGCAGGTTGGCGATGTGCACTTTCACCAGGTTCTGGGCGTCGCGCTCGCTGTAGTCGTGCTGATGCACTGCTGAGAGCAGCGCCCGCGGGTCAACGACACGCCCGGCCTGCTGCGCCAGAACCGCCAGCAGGCGGAACTCCGTGGGCGTCAGCTGGACCTGGCGGCCGTCCAGCGCCACCTGGTACTTCTCGAAGTCGATTGACAACTCGCGGACGGTCATTGTGTTGTTGCTCTGGGAGGCCGGCTGCGTGCGGCGGAGAAGAGCGCGGACGCGGGCCAAGAAGACGGCAGGCTCCACCCGCGCAACCACCGCGTCGTCGGCGCCGGCATCGAGTGACGGGATCAGGTCAGATTCGCGGGGCATCACGACCATGAGCGGGAGGTCATGCATGCCGTTGGTGACGCGGCAGGCGCGGACTGCGGCGGCCGGGTCGCCCTGGGCGATGACGACAAGGCCGGCCTGGCCGTGGCGCACCGTCTCGAAGAGATCGTTCAGGTCAGTGCAGTGGGCCACGCCGAAGCCCAGGGATTCCAGGGCGTCGGCCAGGGGGGTCGACCAGACCTGGCGGTCGGCGAGTACGCAGGCAGTCCTGGTGCTTACGCCGGTCTGCGTGTCGGGTTCTGCTGTAACTGATCTCATAAACACCATCCAGCGGGGGGCAGTTATCCCCGTCTAGGTGTTTGACGGTTCAGGTAGCGTTTGCGTTACAGCGTGGATGCGGAAAGAGCGGTTGAAACCGTATGCATACGGTGCACGCTGCCGGGGGCGTTTTCCTGGAACCAGGAGACGATTTCGCGGTCTTTTGTGAAGAGAAGCACCTGCATGCGGTCGCTCAGGTGCAGCAGGAAGTCCAGCATCCGCCCCAGGCGGCGAGAATCGACGTCTACGAACGGGTCGTCGAGCACCAGCGGCACCGGCTCTCCGATGGCGCTCATGTGCTGCGCGAGCCCGATGCGCATGAGCACATACAGCAGTGTGCGGGTGCCGTGGCTGACCGGCGGGTCCTGGGCGACCAGCCCGGTCTCCGGCACGAGCAGCGAGACACGCAGCGTGGCGGGGTCAACGTGGGCACGGCGGTAGCGGCCGTCGGTGGCGGCCTCGATGCCCTCGCTGAGGAAAGTGTTCACGGCGGGTGCGAAGTCCCGGTAGACGGCGGTCATCGCCTCTTCGATCGCCGACTTCGCGAGCTGCAGGGCGGCGCGGGCCTTCTCCAGCCGCGCGACCTCCCGGCCCCAGTGAGCGGCCTCTTCCTCGATCTCCGCGCGCGGGCGGAAGCGGTCGAGGGCGACGCGCACTTCGGTTTCCAGGCGCTCGGCCTCCAGCTCAGCGGCGTGCTTCTGCTGGCGTGCGGCCTGGAGCGCGCGAGCGAGACCGTCGCGGGAGGGGGCTTTGCCGGGCGCGGGCGCCGCGCGGTTGGGCGACCTGAAGGCCGCCCCTGCGGATGTTATCGCCGCGAGGCGCTCACAGGCGGATTCGTGCTCGGCGAGCGCGGCGGCCATCTCTTCGCGAGTGCGGCCGTCGAGGAGGAGCGCGCGGCGCGCGTCCGCCTGTTGCGCGGCGGCTTCCGCTTTCGCCAGCTGTTCGCGCTTCTGGCAAGCGTCGTCGAACGCGCCCAGCCCGGACGCCAGCGACTCGTCCTCGATGCCGGCGGTGCGGAGGAGCGAGCGGAGCTGCGCTTCGATTGAGCGAGCGGATGTGGACTCGCCGTCGATGTCGGCGTCGAGGCGGGAGGCCTCGTCGACCAGCGGGCGGAGGGTGAGGTAGCGGCGGTGCTTTTCGAGGAGGACGATGGCTTCGGCCGGGGAGACGGCCATCGCCACCGCGTCGGGCGCGGCAAGCGGCGCCCCTACGCTGTCGTCGTGGCGGTTGCGGCGGAAGATGGCGCGAAGGACGCGTGTGAACACGCGGCCGATGGCGCTTAAGGCGCGCGCGATGGCGTGCCAGAGGCCACCAGCATCCTGCGGGGCAGAGCCCCCGTCCTGACCCGCCTGTGGTCTGTAGGCGGCCGCCTCTAGTACGCGGACCTGGTCCTCTGTGAGAGCGCCGGCGGAGAGGCGCAGCGTTTCGTATTCCAGGCGCACCTCGTCCGTGAGGCGGTTGGCGAGGGACTGGCGCGCTTCGCGGAGACGGCGGAGGGCCTCGCTAGAGCGCTGGAGCTGGCCGCGCAGGCCGATCACTTCGTCGCGGGCGGCGGCTGGCGTGCCGCGGTAAGCGGCGAGCTCTTCGCAGCGGGCGGCCGCACGGGCGAGGAGCGCCTCGGTTTCGTCGAGCTTGCGGAGGTCGTCGCGGAGGCGGGCGGCGTCGGCGGCGTGGCAGGCGTACTCAGCTCGGAGCACCTGCTCGGCGAGCTGACGCGCCCTGGCTTGCAGCGCTTCCAGGCGGGCCGACTTCTCGGCGACGGCGCGGCGGGCGCTGCCGGCGGCTGCGAGCTCATCGTTCGCGCGCCGGAGGTGGTCGCGGGCGACGGGCAGCTCGGCGGTGCGGGCGGAGTCGCGTCCGATCCGGCGGGTGACGGCTTCCAGCTTGTCGAGCGCGCGGGCCGCGGAGACGTCGTGGCGGGCGGAGTCGGCCAGGGCGGCGATGGCGTCGCCGATCTCCGCCGGGGCGTTCTTGCTCAGCTCGAAGATCTCGCCCTGCGAGATGAAGGCGCAACTCTCGAAGACGGCACGCGGCATCCCCAGCTGCTTGCGCGCGAAGGGCACGTTGCCGTGCCGTCCCCGTCCGAAGAGCGCCGAGACGTCCGTGCCGAGCGTTGCGTCGATCAACTGCGTGACGACGTCCGGCGTCGAGAAGTCGCGCCGCACCTCGAAGCGCTCGCCGTTCTCCAGCTCGTAGGCCAGCGCGCCGCGGAACGCGCGGCCCCCGGCGGGCGAGCTGTCCCACGGCTTGAAGCGCTCGTGGCGTCGGGTCTCGGCAGCCGTCGCGCGCTCGCCGTCGTAGAAGCCGTAGAGCATGGCACAGATGGCCTGCTGCAGCGTGGACTTGCCCGCCTCGTTCTCGCCGTAGAAGACGTTGAGACCGGGCCCAAACTCGGCCGCGAAGCCGCTCAGGCAGCCGAAGCCGGGCAGCTCGATCGACGACAGCCTCACGGCGCCACCACCTCGCGCCGCTCGAATGCCTGCAGGCCCAGGCGCAGCGCCAGCTCGGCGGTTTCGCGCTGCTCGCCCGCCAGCGCCTCGATCCGCGAGCGCATCAGCCGTACGAAGGCGCCCTTGGTGGTCGACTCCTGGGCCAGCTCGTCGAAGGCGTAGGCGGGCTCGGTGCGATCCACCAGGTCGAGGAAGCGGAAGCGCTCAGCGCAGGCGTTGTAGAGCGCGCGCACGTCCAGATCGACGTCGGTCTGCAGCTGCCCTTCGAGGACGATGCGGACGATCGCCTCACGGTCGCCGAAAGCGGCGATCCCGGTCCGCAGATCGTCGGACGTCTGCGCCGCGCTGACGTCGAGCCGCTGAGTGGCGTAGCGCACCTCGCCGAAGGGGATGAGCTCGGGGCGGACGCCATCCGCCCCTACATCCAGCCGCAGGACGAAGTGCGGGCCTTCCTCCGAGAAGTCGAGCGCCTCGGGCGAGCCGGGGTAGGCGAAGCGATCCGAGAGACGGGCGCCGTGGTAGTGGCCCAGCAGCGCGAACGCCGCGCCGGTGCGCCCGACGTCCGCCGGGCGGAAGCCGCAGTGCGCGCGCTTGCCCTCCGGGACGGCGTTCAGGTCGGAGCCGTGGAAGAGGAGGAGGTGCGTGCCCTCGCGCGGGACGCCGAAGCCGTCGATGAGGTTCTGGCGGAGGTCTGGGCCATCGTGGCCGGCGGCCCAGACCGTGACCTGCGCCGGCCGCTCTCTCCCTTCGCGGGCGAGGGCAGATGTGGCAGCGAGGACCTGAAATGGCTTGAAGCGGGGCTCGCCGAAGACGTGAACGTTGGCCGGCCAGTCGACGCGGCGGTAGAGCGAGTCCGGGACGTACGGGTCGTGGTTGCCGGTGGCGATGATCACCGGCACCTCGCCGAGGCGGGCGAACTGCTGGCGCAGGAAGTTGCCTGTGTCGAGGGTGGAACGCTCGTGCTCGTAGAGATCGCCGCCGATGGTGACGGCGTCCACCCGCAGCTCGAGCGCCAGGTCGACGAAGCGGCGGAAGGCGTCGCGCAACTCCTGGCGGCGGGCGGCGGCCATGGAGGAGGTCATGCCGGCGCCGCTGAACGCGCGGTCGAGGTGGACGTCGGCCGTGTGGAGTATCTGCATAAGCGCCTTCGCGGTTGTTCGTATGTTAGCAGGTGTTTGGCGCAAGGTGTTAGGTTCGAGTGGCACGGAAACCCTCACCCCGGCCCTCTCCCGTTGCGGCGGGCGAGGGGAGACCCAGCCTTCGGCTCGCTCAGGACGAGCGGTAGCCGACGGCTGACGCAGGCGTGATACGAAAGACGGGCCAGCGCGGCGCGATCTTCTCGAAGGCCTCGAGCGGGGCGCCGGGCGGCAGGCCGATGTAGTTCTTCGGCGTCGAGCGGCCGGTGCGCTTGTACCACGCGCGGAGGATGGGGGCCCGCTGCTCGACGGGCAGCTCTTCGAGCAGCGCCTTGCGCCGGCGGCCGCGCTTGAGCACGACCTTCCCGCCGGTGGCGCGGGCGTTGTGCACCCAGTCCGACTCCTCACCCAGCATGGCGACGAGGTACGGCTGGCCCTCGAACTCGACCCAGGTGACGGGGATCCGCCGCATGACGCCGGACTTGCGGCCGGGGACCTCGATGGTCGTCGAGCCGATGACGGGCACCCCCGGCCAGCGCCTCGGCACGAGGCCCCACGCGACCACGCGGTACCAGAGGCGGTTCACAATCCGCTCGTAGCGGTTGCTCTTGCGCTTCTCTCGCAGGCTGGCGATAGTCCTGTACCTCCGCCCGCATTCTGCGGCGGGCGGGTCGCGCGGGGTAGGGCCGAACGGACTGAATGCTGTCAACGAATGGACTCCGCCGGAACGAATTGACGGATCTGCGCGGCGAACAGCAGGGCGCGGCAAGCAGCGCCCCTACCCACCGGGTGCCCCGGTGATGTCCAGCCTGGCCAAGGCCCTTCGAGAGCCTCAGGATGAGCGGGATCGGCGCGCCCTGTCCGCTACCCCGCCTGCGGCTCCGCCGGCTGGCCGAGCGCCGGGCACGCGCCCGCCGCCACCGACGAGGCCGGCGCCGGGCGGCGGTGCGGCAGCGGAAGGAAAGGGGACGCCCTTCGTCGCGTGCCAGGGGCCGATGCTGCCGGCATTGGCCGGATGCACAGCGGCGAGCAGGCCGGTCAGCAGGACAACGGAGAGGAGAAGGGCGTCGCGCGGGCTCACGAGATGGGATTGTTCCAAGCGGGCGGGGACGGTGTCAAGGCGTTCGAGGGCCTCCCTCCCGAGGCGCGCAAGCAGGACGAGCGGCGGGGCACGAGCCGCGAGCACAGGGCCGTTCGACGGAGCAGAACAGGCCGCTCGGCACGCACGGACGCCGTCCCGGGGAGTTTACGTTTGGAGGGGTGGCCGGCAGCGCCGCCGCAAAGGAGGTGAACCCCGGATTGCGAGCCTCTATCGTGTACAACGGCACAGCACGCAGGGTCCCGCCGCTGGCCCGCCTGCGAGACGCTTGCCTCCCGCTCCGGCCCGGCTGGGAGGTGGATGTGCGTGTGTCTGAGGAGCCCGGGCACGCCACGACGCTGGCTCGAGAAGCGGCGGTTGCGGGCGCCGAGGTGGTGTTTGCATGCGGAGGCGACGGCACCGTGAACGAAGTGGCGAACGGCCTGGCCGGGACGGAGAGCGCGCTGGGCGTGATCCGCGGCGGTACCAGCAACGTGTTCGCCACCGAGATCGGCGTGCCGCGGTCGCCGGAGCGGGCCCTGGCCGCGCTGGTGGAGGGCAGGGTAAGGCGGTTCGATCTTGGCAGGGCTGGCGACCGTCACTTTCTGCTGATGGCGGGCCTTGGCTTCGATGCCGATTCAATACGACGGGTTCCGGAGCGAGTGAAGCGCCCGCTGGGGGTCGGAGCGTACTACCTTTCGGCGGGCGTCCAGCTCCTGCGCTACCGGAGCCGGCGCGCCCTCCTGCGGATGGATGACGACGAGCGCGAGGTGGACCTCTACTGGTTGGTTCTGGGAAATACACGCTCCTATGCGGGCGTCTTCGACTTCACACCGCGGGCCCTGGCCGATGACGGCTACCTGGACGCGTGCCTGCTGTCCGGGGGGCCGCTGCCCAGGACGATCGCCAGCCTGGCGGCCTTCACGCTGCGGCGTCACCGGTGGGCGCGCTCGGCGTCGTTCCGGCGCGTACGCGAGCTGGAAGTGAAGACGCCGGGGATCCCGGTGCAGGTGGACGGCGAGTACCTGGCGAAGACGCCGATGCTGTTCACGGTCGCGTCCAAGGCCATGCCCGTGGTGGTGCCGCGGGGGCGGCATCCACCCGCTCTCGGCGAGGTGGGGGAATGAGCCGCTTCAGCGCGGGACAGATCGCGCTGGCCGCTCTGCTGGGCGCGATGGCGGTCATCGCGCTGACCCTTTCCGCGATCGCGATCACGGGCCACCTAGCGCCGGGCGACCACCCCATCGCCGACGCGCTGCAGTCCCTGCCGGGCGGACCGATCGAGGAGGCGGCCGATGTGCTGGCGTCTGCGCCTCTGGAGACACTGGTCTGGCTCGGCGCTATGGCTCTGGCCTGGCGCCAACGAAACACACCGCTGCTCATCGCCGGTTTGCTCGTCGCCGTGTCGCTCACCGCGAACCCGCTGATCAAGGAGCTGGTCGACCGCGCGCGGCCGGCGGCGAATGACGCGAGGGTCCGCGAGCATGCCGGAGGAGAGGGCTTCCCAAGCGGCCACGTGCAGGGGGCGACGCTGATCTATGGATTCGCCTGGTGCTCACTGCGGTCGGCAGTCGTGCCCGGACGGGCTGGCTGGGCTGTGGTGCTGGGCTCGATCGTGGCGGCCGGCGTGGTGCTGGTGATCGCCTTCGACCGCATTTATAACGGCGTCCACTGGCCATCGGACGTGGCCGGCGGGTTCGCCTTCGGTGTTCTTCTGCTGGCTGCAAGCGTCTTCGTTGGCCGTGCGCTAGCCGGGAGCGCGCCCTTCAGGCGAATGCGAGACGGAGTGGCCGGGGGCGCGGCGCCGAGACCGGGGTGACCCTCGCAGGCCTCCACCGAATGCGGTCGGGCAGATGATCCTTCGGGAGCCGCCCTCCCGAGGCGGGCAAGCCAGACGAGCGGCGGGCAAAGGAAAAGGCGGGCCGTACCCGGGCCCGCCTCTCCTGAGGGGTCAGCTCGTAATCTTCGGGTTTAGCAGCCGTTTCCGGCCTTGAGGCTGGAAGAGACCCAGCTTGGGGAGGCCTGCTCCGGCCGGTGGGTGTGCACCACCCGTTCCGAATCGGCCCTTCGCGAGGTGTGCGGCATGACGTTTCGTGCCTCTTCCTCGCGCTCACGTCGGATCGCCCAAATCAGCTCATCCGGCATAAACGTAAACACGTCGCTCACTCCTTTCGATCGATCTCGATCATGCCTTTCGTCCAAGTTCATCATATAGACACGACCATGATTAGACTGTGACCGCTATCACACTTTTCTATTAACAACTCTGCACAAGGGAGTTAAGAACCGGTAAAGCCGCTATCGTGGACGCCCACATCCGCCGCCCCGCGCATCGAGCATTCCGAAAAAAGAGCTAGCTACTTTGGGCACACAGAGTCATTCTTGTCCGTGGGACGGCTGCGGACCGGGCAGAATCAGCGCTTCATGAGATAATTGGGCCATATCCAGTCAACATTGGGGATTGCTATGACTCAATCAATAGCAGGAATTGCTGCCGTTGAAGGCGCTGTGGGCACGGCCCGGGAAGAGTCGGGCTGGCAAGCCCTCAAGCGCCTTCGCTGGTTCACAACACTCATTCCGGCCTCTGGCGTCTTCTTCTTCGAGACGATCCGCCACACGCTCCTTGAGCACACGCTCCCGACATGGGAGGGGAACATCACGGCGGGGCTTCTCGCCCTGGCCCTTGCCTTCACGTTCTCTGAGGTTGTGCTCAAGATTGTAGCCAGGCTCCATCAGCAGAGTCTTGCAGACCAGGAAGAGCTCGTCTCGCTGAACGCGGTGGTCCAGGAGCGCGAACGTCTGAGCCGCGAGTTGCATGACGGGCTGGCGCAGATAGTCTCCTATCTCCTGCTCCGGCTCGACACGGTGGAGGAACTGATCCGTGGCCGGCGCGCGGAGGAAGCACAGGCAGAACTCGCGAAGCTGCGTGGGCTGACGGACGACCTCTACTCAGACGTCCGGGAGTCCATCTCCGGGCTCCGGAGTCGCGTGATCGAGCTCGGGCTGGAGCGGGCCCTGGAGGAGTACGTTGGGGAGTTTGAAGAGCGGCACGGGATCGCCGTCACATTCAGCGCGCCCCCGTCCGTGAAGATGCCGCCGAGCGTGGAGCTGCAACTCTTCCGCATAGTCCAGGAAGCGCTGGCGAACGTGCGGAAACACTCAGGGGCCAGCCACGCCGAAGTGAGCATCACGATTCCATCATCGGGCGTCCTTCAACTCATCATCTCTGACAACGGCTGTGGGTTCGACACGATTCGGGAGGAGTCGTCCAGGCCCGGGTCGTTCGGCTTGAAGGGCATGCGAGAACGCGCGGAAAACCTCGGGGGCACATCCCGCTACGAATCTGAACCCGGCCGGGGCACTCGCGTCATCGTGGACGTGCCAATTCGAGGCCGCTCTGCAAGGCAATATGAAACGCTTGCGCCTGCTGCTCGTTGACGATCACGCCCTGTTCAGGGAGGGGCTGTCTGCCCTCTTCTCATACGAAGACGGCTTCGAGGTAGTCGGCGAGGCCGAAGATGCCGCGGGCGCGATTGCGCAAGCACGCGCTCTTTCGCCTGACATAGTCCTCATGGACATCGACCTGCCGGACGAGGACGGGGTCAGTGTCACACGGAAGATCCTGGCGGAGATGCCTGACGTCGCCGTGGTCATGCTCACCGTACACGACGAGACCGACAAGCTGATCGACGCGATCAAAGCCGGCGCGCAGGGCTACCTGGTGAAGAACACGCGCTCCGCGGAACTGGTTGAGCAGTTGCGAGGTGTTGCCGATGGTGAGGCCGCAATCTCCCGGCGAATCGCGACGCGTTTGCTGGAAGAGTTCCGCCGGAGCGATGAACCCGACGAACCGGAAGCGAATCTCACTACCAGGGAGCTTGAGATCCTGACTCTGGTGGCAGACCGGATGTCTAACCTGGAGATCGCCAATCAACTGGTCATCAGCGAGCACACCGTGAAGAACCACATCAAGAACATCCTGGCCAAGCTTCATCTTCGAAGCCGGCGTCACGCCGCCGCATACGGGATCGCCCGCGGCTGGGTGCGTCCGACAGCCACCGAAGGCTGACGGCCTGCCACCTCCAACGCTGACATCGTAGCCTCCGCCAGGCGAAGGCTGGGCGGGCCACGCCTCTCCCCTGGCCCGCGGGACGGCCTGTTCGCCGTGTAGCCATGTGCCGGCAAAGGGCTATTCGCAGATAGCCCGCATTTGCACCGGCGAGTCATGTGGTCATCCGATGCTCTGTCCTAGGCTGTAAGACGGCGTCCGTAGACGTCCGCCACTGGAGGAAAGGAGGAGCCATGAGAACGCGGACCGCAGGTTTTGGGTTTGGCGTTCTGGCAGGTTTGCTTATCACAATGGTCCTCGTATCATCCGCGTCGGCGCACGCCAAGGTGACGGCAATCGCCTGGGACAACCAGGGCAGTCCCACAAAACTCACCGCGACGGCTACCGAGCACATCTCCAGTTCACCTGGCACCTACTCCCTGAAGGTCTACAACTCCAGTAGCGGAGAAGTGGACCTGGGAAACACAGCGATCAATCCGAACGATACGACGATGATGAGCGTGTCGGTGAGCTCCGGTCTGCCGGGCGGCATCTACCGGGCGGACTGGACGACGCTCTCCGCCGATGACGGCCATACAGACAGCGGCACCCTGTACGTCGGCCTCGGCTCAGACCCGGACTCGGACGGCGTGCCAAACAGCACCGACAACTGTCCATGGTGGCCAAATCCATCGCAGGCGGCTCTGCCATGGACGGTCCCGGCCGGTGACTCCGACTGCGACGGATTCCCTGACACAGTGAAGGTGGGTTCGCGCGCTGCCGAGACGTTCATCCTGTCCAACGGTTCGCGCCATTGTGCGTCGACTTCCGCGGCGAACGACGAACCCTCCCCGGATGCGTGGCCGATGGACTTCAACGACGACCAACGGGTAAACGTGTTGGACGTCTCCACGTACACCACGTCGTTCGGATCGAACGTTCTGAGCCCGAACTACGACAAGAGGCACGACCTGACCGGCGACGGCGTCATAAACGTCCTGGACGCATCGCTGTTCAGCGGGTTCATCTTCAAGAGTTGCTCCTGAGACGATACAAGCGGCAAGTCTAGTTCAAATAGGGGGTGCGGCGATGAAACGCCCAACAATCGGATCGGACTCAGCGGCCATGGCAGGAGCCTCGCCGCCGGGGATATCAACAAAGCCCAGGCTTGCAAGGATCGCGGCCAGCATGCTCTTTGCGGCGCTACTGGCGCTCTCTGCGGTGCAACTCGCATCGGCCCACGCGGAGGTGGACGAAGTCCAGTGGGACAACGCGTCCCACCCGACAAAGGTCAACGCAACGGCGGTGGAAGAGATCGCGGACATTCCCGGGACGTACTCGCTCAAGGTCTACGACTCGAGTGATGTGCAGGTCGACCTGGGCGACACCACCATCGATCCCCTGGACGCGACGAAGATGAGCGTCTCCGTGACTCCCGGCCTGCCACCCGGACTGTACCGCGTGGACTGGGAGACCGTCTCCGCGGATGACGGCGACGAGGACAGCGGTTCGCTGGACCTGCTTCTTACCGCCCCGGTTGGCGGCTCCGTGACCCTTCTCTCCGCGGACGGGACGGCGGGCGACTCCCCGTGGCGGTTGCCCCTGTTGGCGCTAGGCGCGGTCCTGCTGGGGAGCATCGGCGCGGGCGGCCTGGCGCTCTCACGCAGGCGCGGAGGCTCTGCCCGGTAAAGGGGGTACACCCGCTCCGCAGCGTCGAGCCAGCCCCCTTGCGCACGCGAGGGCCAGGAAAAAATAGCTATTTGATGCGGCAATTGGCTATGCGCCGTCAGGCAGGGGCGTCTTACGCTGGAATCAATCTAACCTCGCCGGCCGGCCAGCCATGCGCGCACCCCGGACACCGGACCGGTGACAACTACAGGAGGAAGAACATGAGATGGAAGATCGCCGGCGTGGGCGGCGCCGCAGTCGCCGCTGTCCTGGTGACCCTGGCCCTGGCCACCCTCGCCTCTGCGCACGCCAAAGTGACCCAGGTTGAATGGGACAACACCACGAACCCCACCAAAGTCACGGCGACAGCAGTAGAGGAAATTGCCAACGTCGCGGGCACATACTCGCTCAAGGTCTACAACTCAAACAACGTCGAAGTTGACAAGGGCGACACAACGATCGACCCAAACGATGCCACCAAGATGAGCGTCTCCGTGAACGCCAACTTGCCGGTGGGGATATACCGCGTCGACTGGGCGACGGTCTCCGCGGACGATGGCGATGCCGCCAGCGACTCCCTGGACCTTCCTCTGGGTGTCACGATTACGCCTTCGCCAACGCCGCCGCCACACAACCATTCCGTCACGGTCACCCTGTCGGCGCTAAACGGTTCTGGCGTGAACGGGACGGCGACCGTCACGGAGGCAGATGACGGCGACACCCAGGTGACCGTAACGCTCTCTGGCCTGCAGCCGGGAACGACGCACATGGAGCACGTGCACATGGGCGCCACCTGCAGCAGTCAGGCCTCCGAACTCGGGATGCATCTGTTTGACCTGGATGACATCACGGCAGACACCTCCGGGAACGCTACCTCGGAGTCGGAAGGGGACGTCGCCTTCCTGGACGCCGCGGACGGCACCCACAAGATCGTCGTCCATGCCGGGCCGGACGCCTCGACAGACGCAAACAAGGTCCCGATCTCTTGCGGGACGATCCCCTCGGCGCTGATCGCGTCCGCCTCGCCGACTCACACACCGGCAAGCGTGCCCTCAACGGGCGGAGCGCCGGCCGGCAGCAGCGCCCCCTGGCTGATGATCGTCCTGGCCGGCGCATTCCTCGTGGCGCTCAGCGGAGTCAGCCTCACCATGGCTCGTCAGAAGCGATAACGACCAGCCCTCAACTTCCACGGGGCGGACCCGAGCGCATGCGGGTCCGCCCCATTGTAACTAGCCAGAGAGAAGCGAGATGCCGATGTTCAATCGAAAGCTGTTGGCGGGGGCCCTCGTCCTGGGCGTCTCCGTCCTGGGCATGCTTTTGATTGCCGGCTGTTCCTCTGCTGATAGCCAACCGAGCGACTCGGCCTCGCCGCCCGCCACGTCAACAGGGCAGGCGGACCCCGGCCAGGCGACACCGACCATTCCGCCCGGCGCCGGCCTGCTCAAGATCAGCACGGCCGGCGACAACGCATTCGACAAGAGCAGCATTCAAGTTGGGGCGGGCCTGTGGTCTATCCAGTTCGCCAACAATGAGCCGGGCCTTGAGTGCAATTTCCACCTGTTCAAGGGAACCGACTCTTCGGGCGCCAGCGTTGCAGCAACAGACACCAGCCGCGGCCCAGACGTCCGAAGCCTCGACCTGGACCTGGAGGCTGGAAGCTACTACTTCCGGTGCGACACGCACCCGGACATGCACGGCCGGATAGACGTGCACAACTAACGCGCCGGCCGATCGCCGCGCTAGCCGTTCTTGCGGCGGCGGAAGAAGCGGCTGGTGATCCCGCCGACAAGGTTGGCGCGGACCTCTGGCCAGGCGTCCTTGATGGCGTCGAGTTCGTCCGGGGACAGCTCTTTGTGGCCGAAGCGGGACTTCGTGTAGCCATCTGCCAGCACCGTCATGTCTGCCTGGACGTCGCGGTAGCGCTTGCCCAGGCGGCGGGCGTAGTCGTGCGCGGTCTGGCCCGGCGCGGGGCGCAGCCCGCCCCATCCGGCCAGACGGACCGTCTTCTCCCAGACCTGCTGCGGATAGGGCAGGCCAGAGACTGACCGGTTCCAGCCCAGCACCACGGCGCCGATGAGCGCCGCGATGAACGCCGTCACAGCTGCCGAAACGTACCACTTGAGAGGCTGCTGGGAGCTGCCGGCGACACCGGTCGCCGTGCCCGTCTGCGGCTCCGGGTCCAGAAGGCCTTGCGCCGGGGCCTGGGGGCCGCCGTTGACCGCGGCGGGGACGTCCTTCGTGATGTCGTGGTCTTCGCCTGTCGTGACAGAGGCGTCAGTGCGCGGCGTCAGGTCGGCGCTGCGGTCAGGCGTCGGGTTGAAGGGCACCCAGCCGTAGCCCGGAAAGTACACTTCCGGCCAGGCGTACGAGTTCTTGTCGCGGACGACGTACGACCCGCTGCTGTTGCGGTCCGTGTCATCGATGGCGAAACCGACGGCCAGGCGCGTCGGCACGCCCAGGGTGCGCAGCATCACCGCCATCGCCGAGGCGTGGTAATCGAAGTAGCCGCGCAGGGTGTTGTCCAGGAAGTACTCCACGTTGTCGGCGCCGGGGGGTGCGTCCGGCACGTTGGCGTCGTAGGTGTAGTTCTTGCGCAGGAACTGCTGGACCGCGGCGGCCTTGTCGTAGGCGTTGGTCGGGTAGGGGTGATCAGTTGCGTAGGCGCTGAGCGCTTCCAGCGCCTTGGCCTGGATCTTGTCGATCGCCGGTGTGTCCGGAAGCTGCAGGTATTCGTCGGTCACCCACCGGGGGTAGCCGACGGTAGTGGCGTCGCGCAGACCGTCTGGCGTCGTCGCCGGGATGAAGCCGGTCACGGAGTAGGACTCGTAGCGCTTGATGCGGCCGCCGGGATCGAGCGCGGAGGCGTCGGACAGCAGCCCCAGGTCGTCCAGGTTCACGTACTGGACAGCGGTGACACGGTCGCTGTCATCACGGATGACGCCAATAGCGACGTCGTTCCCGTTGGACGTTTGCTCCAGCACCTCCGCATCACTCATGATGCGCCCGTCATCCGGAAGGTAAGGGTGCCGCTCGTCGATGCTGGACGCCGGCACCTGCACCTTGATGTCGCGGCTCGTGGCAACAGGGTCGCCCGCGACGTAGACGACCGTGCCGGCGACGGTCTTGGCGCGCATCTCGATGGTGAGGGGCACCAGGGTGCCGAGGAGCGGCTGCTGCCGGAGCTTGCCTTCGATGGCCGACGTCTGATCGGCGGGTGGCTCCACGGACACGCGGTCATTCATCTGCCAGCCACCGCCCTGGTACTCGTCGTACGTCGTCCCGCGCAGGAGCAGGGAGCCGGCGATGTGCGGATCGGAGACGGTGACCTCCATCAGCTCCCGGCTGCCGAGCCTGATCGAGCCCTGGAAGGGGAGCGTGCCGGAGTAGCTGTGGATCGGGATGACCTTGTTCGATTGCAGCGGCCCGGCCAGGCGCACGTAGCGCGAGGCGAACTCCAGCCCGCTCTCCGCGAGCGATTCCACGGGGCCGGGCGTCTTCAGGCCGGCCGGGATCACCCAGGCGCCAACCAACAGCAGCACCAGCGCCCAGAGGCTGAAATGGATGAACGTGAGGTTGATCATCGGCGGGAAGTCGGCGCCGGCGCGGCGCCACTGGCGGATGCTGGCCAGCAGGTTGGTCTGCATGACCAGCAGGAAGCCGAACAGCATGTAGAGGACGATGGCCCCGGTCAGGTTATCGCCGACCAGCGTCAGGTCCAGGAAGAGCGCGGCGCCGCCCGGGATGAGGCCGATCCAGGCGTTGTGCCAGCGGTACAGGCTCCAGGCGAAGAGCAGCACGCCGAGCCAGGTGAGGCTGATGATCAGCACGTTGAAGGGCAGCGGATCGTTGGTGACCTGGTTCGAGTTGACGACATCGAACCAGGCGCCGAAGCGGTCGTAGACGTTGGTGAGGCGGTCGCTGAGGGTACCGGGGCCGGCCATCGAGAGCGTCTGCCAGCCGACGACGGCGGCGCCGGTCAGGATGCCCAGCGGCCAGGCGACGATCGCGCTCATGCGGGAGCGCGCCAGCAGCAGGCCGCCGATGACGGCGAAGACGGTGACGCTGGTCAGCGGCGGCATGTCCTTGCGCCAGCCACCGTCCTCCAGCGGCACGGACACGGCGGTGGCCGCGCCCAGGGCCAGCAGCAGCGTGACGATGAACTCCCAGTCGAAGAGGACGGACGAGACCTTCTGCCAGGCCGCCTCCAGCGTCGTGGCGGGCGCGGCGGCGGCCGGCCGGGTTAGCTGCAACTCGGCCACTAGCGCACCCCCGCCAGCTGCCGCTCCGGCATCTCGCCGGTGACAACGCCGGCCGGGCCCAGCATCAACGAGATGTCAGACTGGCCGCGCACCACGTAGGTGATGACGCCGGCGGTAGCCAGGGCCTCCAGCGGCGGCGGCCCGGCGTTCTCATCGCCGAACGTCGATGGGTCGAGCAGGACGACGGCCGCGCGGCAGCCCTGCTGCAACAGCAGGCCGAGCGAGGTCACCCACTCCGGGTCTGTGGACGAAGTGATGATCACGCAGGTGGTGTGGCGGCCCATCCGCCGTCCTTCCCGCTGGAGGAGGCGGGACAGCGACGTGTGGCCACCGGCCCGCGCCACGGCCAGCGCCTCCAGCATGCGGCCGTACTGCTGCGAGCCCCGCTGCGGGTCCATGATCACCTTCTCGGCGCCGTCCATCATCAGGCCAAGCATGCGGTTGGACTGCAGGAAGTGGTACGCGACCGAGGCGGCGATGCGCACCCCGTACTCTTCCGTGCTCTCGTCGCCCTCACCGGCCTGTACGCCTTTGTCGAGATCGAGCACGATCCAGATGTTGCTGGTCGGGTCCATCTCGAATGTCTTGACCATGGGCCGGCCCAGGCGGGCAGTGCTCTTCCAGTGGATGCGGTTGTAGCTATCGCCGGGGTAGTACTCGCGGATGCCGGAGGCGTTGGGGGTGACGTAGTGGGTGCGCTGGTGGACGACGCCTTCGCCGGGCAGCTGCGCGGCCGGCACCCAGAAGTACGGCAGCTCCTCCGGCTGCGGCAGCACCACCAGGCGCTGCCGTTCGCCGTAGCGGCGGGTCATGCGGAACAGGCCGAAGGGGTCGCCGGTGGTGATCCTGACCGGGCCGGCGGAGTAGACGCCGCGCCGGCTGCAGTACATCGAAGTGCTCCAGTTGCGGCTGCCGCGGGCGGGGAGGGTGATCACGGTCTTGGGCTGCGCGCCGGGCATCGTCGTCTCGTCGGTCACCTCCAGCCAGAGCTTGGTGAGCGCGCTCCGGCTCTTCAGACGGAGGAGAGAGTCCGTGCGCTGGCCCACCTGCAGGCGGTCCGTGGTGCGCTCCACTTCAACGTCCAGACCGCGGGAGGTGATGCGGGCCCAGAAGTAGCAGAGCGGGATCAGCCCGCCGATCACGTAGGCCCCACGGTAGAAGATCCAGTGACCGGTGACGCCGGCGAGGACGATGGCCGCGATCAGCGCCGAGACGACGCAGGCCAGGTTGTAGTTGCGGACAAAGAGGTCGATCAGCGCGGCGACGCCGCGGAATGGCAGAAGGAGGACGCGCTTAACCACCGCGCTATCTTTCCTTCGGGCGGACTCCCGGCACGGGGATGCGGCTGACGACGTCCTCCACCACCTGCTGTGTGGTCACGCCCTTCACGCGGGCCTGCGCGTTCAGGATGATGCGGTGCGCCAGGGCGGGGTAGACAAGCGTCTTGACGTCGTCCGGCAGCACGTAGTCGCGGCCCTCCAGGAGCGCCCTGGCCTGCGACAACCGCTGCAACGAAAGCGATCCGCGCGGCGATGCGCCCAGGTACACGCTGGTGTGGATGCGCGTCGAATCGACAAGCTTCACGATGTACTCCTGGACGAGCACATCGACGTAGACCTCGCGCACGGCGGCCTGCAGGCCGAGTATGTCCTGCGACTGGCAGACCTGGCCCAGCTCGCCGACGGGGTGGCCGTGCAGCTGGCGCTCCATCATGGACCGCTCATTGTCTTGCGAGGGGTAGCCCAGCTCCAGGCGGATCAAGAAGCGGTCGAGCTGCGCCTCCGGCAGCGGGAAAGTGCCCTCGTACTCGATGGGGTTCTGAGTCGCCATCACCATGAACGGGTCCGGCAGGCGGTGGGTGAACCCATCGACGGTGACCTGGTGCTCCTCCATCGCCTCCAGCAGCGCGGACTGGGCCTTCGGTGTCGCGCGATTGATCTCGTCGGCGAGGACGATCTGGGAAAGCACGGGGCCCGGGCGGAACTCGAAGCCGGCCGTGCTCTGGTTGTAGACGGAGACACCGGTCACGTCGCTGGGCAGGAGGTCAGGGGTGAACTGGATGCGGTTGAACGTGCAGCCGCTGGAGCGGGCCAGGCTGCGGGCGAGCATCGTCTTGCCGACGCCGGGCACGTCCTCGATCAGCAGGTGCCCCCCGCACATCAACGTCATCACGGCGAGCTGGACTTGCTCGCGCTTGCCGATGATGACGGATTCGACGTTTTCGACGATCTTCTGGGCGGTGTCCTTGGGGTCCACGGCAGGCGCCTCCGAGAGAAATCTTCCTAATAAACGTCAAGTAGTGGGTTTTGGTTCCGTGCCCATCGTCCAGAGTACGCGCCGCTCTGTAACCTGACAATAGACGGGTTATCGCGCCTGCTGGCGGACGCCGGCGGCGTCACCCGCCCCACGGCGACGACTGCCAGGCGTCCTTGCCCTCCGCCGGTAGCCAGGACGGCAGCGGCATGAGCAGCATTCGTGAGAGCGAAACAACGTTCGGCTCGTACTTGGAGCGCAGCACATCCAACTCATCCCGGCGCACGTTGGCCAGCATGGGGTCTGCCGCGGCGATCAGCCGGGCAAACTCCGCGGGCGGCAGCCGGTCCTCGCGGTACACGGGGCCCGCGCCCAGCCCCTGGCTCAGATCGACCGCGGCGTGACGGGCCATCGCAAACGTCAGCCGGGCCGGGCGCTTGGCTGATTCGAGTGCCCCCGCGAGAACGAGTGAAGACACGTCCAGAATGAACGTCAGGGAAGCGAGCCATGACTGGCGTTCGTGCTGAGAGCGGTAGAGTGCCAGCACCGGGTAAGAGAGATGTATCTCCAGCAGCTCGGCGGCCCATCTCTCCCACTCCCGCAGGAAGTCCGGCATACGGTCCAGCTGCCCGCCATCATTCAGGCGGCGGAAGAACTCCCCGGCGCTCGGCGGGGAGCCGGCCCTGGCGTCAAGGAGCGAGACGTTGACCTCGCGGCGAGAGAACGCCTGGTAGAGCACCGGCAGGTACGTGATCACCAGCGCGAAGAACCCGAAGCCAGAGCCCGCTTCGATCACGACGATCAGGCGCGAAAGCGTGGAATCCGGCCTGACATCGCCCAGGCCCAGCGTGAAGAACGTCGTGCCGCTCATGTAAATGTCGGAGCCGAAGCGTGCTTCGTGGCCGGACGAAGTCACGGCCGATCCCAGCCCCCACAGCACGAGACCGAATCCCAGCACCATCAGCGCGCCCCAAAGCGTGATCAGAAGAAGCAGAGAGAGCGGCCCGTAGAAGCTGAGGTATGTTTCCCGGGAGGCCACGGGGACTGCACGCACACCCCCGGCCCACATCCGCCAGGTGGAGCGGAGGAAGACCCTGGCCAGGCGATACGGCCGGGTCACCCGCCGGGGCAGGACTATTGTTTCGAACGCATCTAGCAGCGCGACAAGGATGAGCACGATCCCGGCCGCAGCGGCCAGAGCGTCCAGCATGCGCCAATTCTGACTTGCGCGCAGGAATCCGGCAAACGTCCACGGCAGCCGCTGGCGGGTGTGTAAGCGGCTTCCAGCGGTACACTTAGACCATGAGAGAGCGCATTTGGGTGCTCCGCGGTTACGCGGTCGCCATCATCCTGACATTCGCCATCACCGGCGTCGTGGCCCTCGTGCGCACGAGCGTGAGCGTCAGCAACATCTCGATGCTGTACCTGCTCGCGGTGCTGGCCACGGCGGTGCTGTATGGCACCTGGCCGGCGATCGCCGCCTCCATCGCCGCCTTCCTCAGCTTCGATTTCTTCTTCGTCGACCCGCGCTACAGGTTTACGGTCTCTGACAGCGAGGAGTGGGTGGGGCTGGGCCTGCTGCTGGCGACAGGCATCGTGACAGGGCGCCTGGCGGCAGCCCTGCGGGACCGGGCGCGCGAGGCAGAGCGCAGGGAGCGCGAGGCCGTGGTGCTCTACGACATGGTGCGCCTGATGGCCGAGCCGGATCTGCAGCGAGCGCTGACGGCGGTGGCTGAGCGCCTGCGCACGGAGCTGGACCTGGCCGCGGTGACGATCAGCTTCGGGCGCGAAGGCGTACTGCGCGCCCAGGCCGATACGGGCGAGCCGGAGAGCGTGGCGCTGGCCCGCGACGCGCTTCACCTGCCGGGCATGCTGCTGGGTAGCGGCGTCTCACCGACGGGCGCCACCCGCGGCACGACCGGCCGCTGGATCAAGGTCATGCCGCCGACGCGCCTGGGGCTTCGCAGCGACCGCGTGCGCCGGGTGCCGATAGTCCTGCACTCCGTCGAAGTGGGCGCCGTCGCGCTCGTGGCGAAGCGCGGCGCGCAGCCTTTCGCGCGCGAACAGGACCGGCTGCTGCACGTCGTCGCCAACCAGCTGGGCCTGACCCTGGAACGCCTGCAACTGCAACGGGAGGCGAACGAAGCGGAGGTCCTGCGGCGGACGGATGAGCTGCGCGCCGCGCTGATGAACGCCGTCTCGCACGACCTGCGCACGCCGCTCGCCTCGATCATAGCCTCGGCCGGAAGCCTCCTTCAGAGTGACGTACAGTGGACGGAACAGGAACGCAAGGACTTCCTCAGTGCCATCGAGCAAGAGGCGCAGCGGCTGAACCGCATTGTCGGCAACCTGCTGGACCTGTCCAGGATCGAGGCCGGCAGCCTGCGCCCGGAGATGGGCTGGTATGATCTGGGAGCACTGGCGGAAGAGGTGGCCGGGCGGCTGCGCTTCCTGGCGGGGGCGCACCCCATCACGCTGGAAGTGGAGCCGGACCTGCCTCCGCTCCACTTCGACTATGTGGAGATCGACCAGGTGCTGACCAACCTCGT